>CANHNT010000040.1 GCA_947461985.1 Bacteroidota bacterium
AGGTAGCCATGAAGTATTTGATTATACCTATAATGAGCAACATGAATTGCTCGATATTATGTGGAAAGAAAATAACAAAATGAACGTTCATATAGTATTTACCTACTACCCTAACCATTTAGTGAAAACAAGAATGATTATGTCAAATGTAAAAGCATTTCCTTCTTGTAAAACGGAATATGTTTACAATTTTAAGTAGTAACTTCTACTTCATTTTAGCAACTTCTTCTTCAAACCAATCTAAATATCCTGTAAGTTGAGCGCTTAAAGAATAAGGAAGATTTAATAAATAAAATTCCTTTCCTAAAGGTGTTTTAATGTGACTAATGGATAATTTTCCACCATAAACTCTTACAGCTAAATTATGGTTCGCATCATTCATAAATAAATGTAATGATTTCAACTTCCCTTCTGCTCCAGATTTTACTTCAATAGGAATGAGTTTACTATTATGTATTACCACATAATCTACTTCAGCTTGTGAGGTTTTTTTCTCTCTTGTCCAAAAATTTAATCCACTCAACGCACCATGTTCGTTGGCTATAATTTCTTGTCCAACTAAATGCTCAATCATGTGACCTTCATACACCGAATGTAAATCGTTGGTAGAAATAATTTCTTTTTGAATACCTACATAATAATTCATCAAACCAGTATCTAAAACATGTAAACGAGGCGATTTTTTTAGTTCTAGCACTATAGGCAAAACAGTGTTTACTGTTGGATAAATTAATTGAATCAACATCGCTTTTTCTAACGTACGCAATGCTTCACCCATTTCTCTTGAGCCATAATTTGAGTTGCCAAATTCTTGAAATTTTATTCTTTTCCCGGCTTCTAATAAAGTTGATTTTATGGCATGTCTAATGATTTGTAATTGTGTAGAATTTTTAGCATATTTTTCTACATCATCCAAGTAGGAAGCAATCAACGATTCGTAATATGGTTTTAAAGCTTTTAAATCTTTTCTTTTGGCATATTCTTTCACAATTTCGGGCATGCCACCTATGAGTGCAAATGTTCTAAATAGCGACATTAATTTCTCATGTGCAAACTCATTTAAAGGAATCGTATTGTATTGTTGTAACGCGGCTTCTTCATTAATTGTTCTCAAAAATTCTATGAATGTAAAAGGCCTCAACACCATATACTCTACCCTGCCAACAGGAAACGAATGTTGGTTATCAAATAATATTTCGAGTAAAGAACCAGCTGCAATTACATAAATTTCTGGGTATAATTCATAGAAATAACGCAACAAATTCATTGCTTCTGGCACTTCCTGAATTTCATCTATAAAAATGAGTGTTTTTTCTTTTTTTGAATAGAATTTATTTTTCAAAAAAAAGATACGTTCAATGAGCTTGTCCATATTCTCAAATTCATCAAAAGGAATACGGTCTTGTTTGATTTCTAAATTTAGATAAATATATTGATTAAATTCTTTACCAAACTCATGCACAGTAGTAGTTTTACCTACTTGACGAGCACCTCTTAACACAAGGGGCTTTTGCCCTGAATTAGATGCCCAAAATCGCATTGCATTTAGTATATTTCTATTAGTCATGTCACAAAGTTAGGGTAAATTTATTGATTATTTGTCACAAAGTTAGGGTAAATTTATTGATTATTTGTCACAAAGTTAGGGTGATTTTAAAAAATTAAATACAACAAATCCATATTTTCAGGATCTAAAATCTTATACTCATTTTCATTTTCTAAAAAAAATATCATTAGGATTACAACCATAAAAAAATTATCAATCCTCTGAATATTAAATATTTCAATAAGGTTAATTTACAAATAAAATTAAACTTTTAAAATTGATTCCTACAAGAAAAGCTAAAAAAAGTTAATTACTTGCCTGGTGCTATCGCCGTTGTCGATGAAAAAGTTTCAGACCTCGACCTCAAAAAAACAAATACCCTATTTACAATTCAACATTAATCATTCAACTTTAATCATTAATTTTGAAACATGTCAGACCACATAGAAGTGATTGGTGCTAGGGAGCACAATTTGAAAAATATTGATGTAAAGATTCCGAAAAATAAATTGACAGTTATCACTGGAATTAGTGGTAGTGGCAAGTCTTCGTTGGCTTTTGACACCATTCATGCCGAAGGACAACGTCGATATATGGAAAGTTTTTCGGCTTATGCTCGTCAGTTTGTGGGAAGCATGGAACGACCAGATGTTGACAAAATTGATGGACTTTCACCTGTGGTGGCCATTGAGCAAAAAACAACGAATAAAAGCCCCCGTTCTACAGTTGGAACAGTGACAGAAATTTATGATTTTTTACGTTTACTTTTTGCACGTGCAGGAGAAGCATACAGTTATAATACGGGAAAAAAAATGGTTCGCTATTCGGAAGAAGAAATGTTAGATCTCATTTTTGATTTATTTAATGGCAAAAAAATTTTAGTGTTAGCTCCAATCATTAAAGGTCGTAAAGGACATTACAGAGAATTATTTGAGCAACTGCGAAAGCAAGGCTATTTAAGGGTTAGAGTAGATGGCGATGTATTGGAATTGAAAGAAAAAATGCAAGTGGACAGATACAAGGTGCATGATATTGAAGTGGTGATTGATCGATTGACTGCCGATAAAAATTCATCGCAACGTTTGGTGGAAAGTTTGCAAAGTGCCTTAAAAATTGGCAATGATCAAGTGATGATTTTAAATCATGATGATGCTACTGATGTTCGATTATTATCTAAATTATTGATGTGTGCCGAAACAGGCATTTCGTATGACGAGCCTTCGCCAAATGCTTTTTCATTTAATTCGCCTTATGGTGCTTGCCCTCAATGCAAAGGGCTTGGAACGGTTTATTCAATTGACATGAAGGCTGTAATGCCCGACCAATCTGTTTCTATTGCTGATGGCGGAATTGCGCCATTGGGTTTGGCAAGAGATACCTACATTTATCAGCAAGTGCTTGCTTTAGGTAAAAAATATAAATTTGATGTCTACAAACCGATTTCTTCGCTTTCAGAAAAAGCATTGAATATGGTTTTATATGGTTCGGAAGATTCTAAAATAGACATGGCCATTGATATTGAAGAAGAAATGACAGAAGTGATTCCGACTCAATTTGAAGGAATTGTAAACATGGTGATTCGTTGGTTTGGGGATACTAAAAGTGAACATGTAAAACAATGGGCAGAAAAGTATATGGTGGTAACCAACTGCCCTACTTGCAAAGGTGCTCGATTGAAAAAAGAAAGTTTGTGGTTTAAGATAGACGAAAAAAATATTTTTGAATTAAGCGAACTTAATTTATCAGAATTAAAAAATTGGTTGAAAGGAATTGAAAAACGATTGAATAAAAAACAAAATGTAATTGCCAAAGAAATTATCAATGAAATTAATGAACGCATTGATTTTTTATTGGAGGTTGGCTTAGATTATTTGACATTAAATAGAGTTTCGAGAAGTTTGAGTGGTGGAGAAAGTCAACGTATTCGATTGGCAACGCAAATTGGTTCGAAGCTAAAAGGCATTACTTATATTTTGGATGAACCAAGTATTGGTTTACATCAACGAGATAATGAACGACTAATTAAAGCACTAAAAAGCTTACGAGATGTTGGCAATACGGTTATTGTAGTGGAACATGATAAAGATATTATGTTGTGTGCCGACCACTTGATTGATGTAGGGCCAGGCGCAGGAAGATTTGGTGGAAACATTGTGAGTGAAGGACCTCCTAAAACATTTTTAAAACAAAACACACCCACTGCCAATTTTTTAAAAGGCACTCAAAAAATTGAGATACCAAAAGAAAGACGAAAAGGCAAAGAACAATCTATTCTTTTAAAAGGAGCGAATGGAAATAATTTACAAAAAGTAAATGCAGAATTTCCGTTGGGTAAATTTATTTGTGTGACTGGTGTATCAGGCAGTGGAAAATCGACCTTGATTACAGAAACATTTTATCCATTGTTATCGCAATATGTGTATGATAGTAAAACAAAACCTTTGGAATATAAATCCATAGAAGGGTTAGAATTAATTGACAAAGTCATTGAAATTGACCAATCGCCTATTGGACGAACACCTCGAAGTAATCCTGCAACGTATTGTAATTTCTTCAATGACGTTCGGCAATTGTTTGCCATTATTCCTGAAGCAAAAATTAGAGGTTATAAACCCGGTCGGTTTTCGTTTAATGTAAAAGGAGGACGATGTGAAACATGTGAAGGTGCTGGTATGAAAACAATTGAAATGAATTTCTTACCTGATGTGCATGTGTTTTGCGAACGTTGCAATGGCAAACGTTTTAACAGAGAAACCTTAGAGATAAAATATAAAGGAAAATCAATCAGTGATATTTTAGAAATGACGGTTGCAGAAGCCACCGATTTTTTTAAACATATTCCTTCGCTTTATAGAAAAGTAAAAACGTTGGAAGAAGTTGGTTTGGGCTATATCACCCTTGGACAAAGTGCAACCACATTAAGTGGTGGAGAAGCACAAAGGGTAAAATTAGCGACTGAATTAAGCAAAAAAGATACTGGAAGAACGTTTTATATTTTAGATGAACCAACTACTGGTTTGCACTTTCAAGACATTGAATTGCTGTTGGGTGTTTTACAAAAATTGGTTGATAGAGGCAATACGGTTTTAGTAATTGAACACAATTTGGATGTAGTGAAAGTGAGTGACCACATCATTGATCTTGGTCCAGAAGGTGGCTCAGGTGGAGGAAAAATAATTGCCACAGGTACTCCTGAAGAAGTTATTAAAAACAAACACAGTGTTACAGGGAAGTTTTTAGCATTGGAAATGTAGATGAAAAAACAATAAGCATTTGTCAGATTGCTGTTAAGCATTGATTTTATTTTACCCTCCATTTAATTACCTCACCTATTCATATTATTAATATTTGCTTTATGGCTGAAACTCAATATTCAAATTTAACAATCACAAAAAAAGATTTTACGGAAAGCCATTTGCCTAAAGGCGAATATGAAAATTGCACGTTTAGTAATTGTAACTTCTCTAATTCTTCATTAGCAAACATCATCTTTTTTGAATGCACATTTGAAAGTTGTAATTTAAGTTTATGCAATTTAAATAATACATCTTTTAGAGATGTTGTTTTTGAAAATTGTAAACTATTGGGCCTTCATTTTCAACATGGCAACCCATTTTGTTTTTCGATTAAATTAGCAAATTGCAATTTAAACCATTCCTCGTTTTATAAATTACAATTAAAAAAAACAATATTCAATCAATGCCAATTGCATGAAGTAGATTTTTCAGAAAGCGATTTAACCAATGCTGTTTTTGAGCAATGTGATTTATTAGGCGCAATTTTTGAACGAACGAATTTAGAAAAATGCGATTTTAGAACTTCTATTCATTTTAGTATTTCGCCAGAAAGAAATAAACTAAAAAAAGCAAAATTTTCGCATCTTACGATTGCTGGTTTATTAAATGAATATGGAATTATTATTGAATAGTTTATTTAAAAAACTTGACCAATCTATTATACATTTGTAAAGAAAAATTTAAAAAATGATTTCCATTAATTTAATAGACAGCGTAACTCGATATAAACTTGAATCAGAAAACAAGAAACAAAAACGTGCCTTGTGGAATGACAGTGTCAAACAATTATTAATTGACACTATTTCTAAAATTGTTTCAACACATGAGATTGGATGGAGTATGGAACTGATGGGAAGCAGTACCAATGTAGAAGGAGTTACGTTAACTTTTGGCGATATTATTATTGGTGTAGAGCCTACCATAAACGAGCCCATTACTGAAGGAGAGGAAGTAAAACCCGAAAATGTAGAAGTCAAATATTACACCAAACATGAAGGAACTTTGGCATTTAGTCAAGCATATACTGGCGATATTTTCATCATCATTGCCTACCCTACCATTGAAGAAATTATTAATCCAAGAGATACTCAAAAATTAGAAATGCGTGTTAATCCTTCAAAAATAACGGCTGCTTTTATTGAGCAACAAGTAGCTAATTTTTTAGATGAAATTATAAAATGGGAATCATCCCCACTCTATAATGACATTGGCTTTGTGGTGAAACGATAGAAGAAAAATTAGAGATAACTGTATTCGATTTTGCAATCTCAATTAAATTATTCTTTAAAAAATTATTTAGTCAAAATACGCCCATCTTCCATTTCAATGATTCGATTCGTTCGATTTGCAAATTCAATATCGTGTGTCACTATCAATAATGTTTGATTAAATTTTGTTGTTAATTCTTGAAAAATATCAAATACGATTTCGGTATTTTTTATATCTAAGTTTCCGGTTGGCTCATCGCCCATAATGATTTGCGGATCATTTATTAAAGCTCTAGCAATGGCTACTCGTTGCTTTTGGCCACCCGATAATTGATTCGGCATTTTTAATGCTTGATCTTCTATTCCTAATATAATCAATTTCTCAGTTGCCCGGTCTTTAATTTCTTTTAGCGAATATTTACCTAATTTTATACCCGGTAACATCACATTTTTTAATACATTAAATTCATTTAGCAAATAATGAAATTGAAAAACGAAACCAATTTTTTCATTTCTAATTCGGGCTAATTCTCTTTCTTTTAATCCTGTGATTAGTTGATTATTAATATATAATTCTCCTTCATAATCGGTATCCATTGTTGACAAAATATAAAGCAATGTCGACTTCCCACAACCCGATTTTCCAATAATGGAAACAAATTCACCTTTATCGATTGAAAAAGAAATATCTTTTAAAATAGGAATAGTAATAGGGTCGTGAAAACTCTTATTAATCATTTTTGTTTCTATTAATTTTTCGCTCATATTATTTTCCTCTTATAATGTCTACAGGGTCTATTTTACTGGCTTTTTGAGCAGGAAACAATCCTGCTAAATAGGTCGTAATTAATGAAAAAATGATACCAATTACATAGTACTTAATGTTGTAATTAATTGGATATGTTTTTATGGTGGGCAAGGCAGCTGTGTTAAACGGAATTTGATCAATTACAGAAGACAATAAAAATCCAAAAAGCAAACCAAACATTCCTCCAAACAATCCTATTGAAGTCGCGATGGTGGTGAAAATTAGTTTTACATCTCTTCCTGAAAAACCAGTTGCTTTAAGAATAGCAATGGTATCCATTTTTTCATATATCATCATGTTTAAGATATTGTATATTCCAAAACCTGCTACAATTAATAAGGTAATTCCTACGGCATAAGAAATAATACTTCGAACGCTGCTGCCTGTTTCAAATTGAGAATTAGCTGTTTGAATATCTTCCGTATCCGTATCAAATAAGGCAGAATATTCTTTCGCGACCTTTGGCGCCAGAGTTAAATCTAATAATTTAACACTCATATCTGTAATATAATTTACCGGTTTGCCTAATAACTTTTGAGTGGTAGATAACGAACAATAGCTTTGTACTTTATCTAACTCTTGCAATCCTGATTGAAAAAAACCAACCACTTTCAACATTTGTCTATCTCCTTTTGGCGTAGTTACTTGTACAACATCGCCAATGTTTGCTAACATTTTTTCTGCAGCAGCCTTGCCTAAAATAATACTATTGGGCACATTTTTTAAATCTAAATAATTGCCATCAAGTACATAATCTTTAAAATGAAACAGCTTAGACTCCGCCTCTACATCAATGCCATTGATAACCCCAGTAACGTCTACATTTCCAACATTATAAAATACTTGTGCTGTCACTTTTGGAGAAACTCCAAGTACTCTTGAATCATTTTTTAATGCCGATAAAATAGCTGCCGTATTATCTAAACTCAACCCGTTTCCACTTGGCTTTATTGAATTGACAAAATTATACCCTATTTCGTTTTGGTTATCAGCTGGTTGAAATGGGTTTGGTTTTACTTCTTTAAAAATGCGCACATGTGCTGTTCTATTTAATATCAAGCCATCTAACAAATCGTTTAGACCCGTCATAAAACCTAACAATGCAATAAACATCATAATGCTAAACGTAACCCCAACCGCTGCAACTAATGTTTGGCGCCAACGTGCCAACAATAAAGACTTTGCAATATCAATTATCAATTTTTGATTCATGTTATTGAGGCATTAAAATTTTATCATTTTTATTAAGTCCCTCTAAAATTTCTGCTTTTTGAAAATCTTTCAATCCTACTTTTATTTTCTTTTTTTCTTTTTTAGATAACATCACATATTCATCATCAATTAAATATTTACGAGGAATTGTAAGTGCGCTATCTTTTGTTTGGATTACAATATTTGCTTCTACCGTTAAATTAGGAAATAATGTTGCTGGTTGTTTTGTAAATCGAGCTTCTACTTCAAAAGTTCTACTTCTGTCATTCATTAAAGGATTAATATCTTTAACCACAGCTTCAAAAACTTGTCCTTTATAACTGTCTAACGATACAAATATTTTTTGTCCATTTTGCACTTTTACAATATCATTTTCATCAACTTGCAAAACCAACAAAAATGAACGAGCATCGCCAATAATCGCCATGGGCATTTGTGGTGAAACCATCTCCCCTTTTTCTTTTAATATTGAATAAATTTTCCCATTTACCTCACTTCTAACATTGTAATCCTCTAACATCGATTTTGAAATAGACCATGATTTTTGTGTTTGATTGGAAGCAAAATTTAATTGTTTTTTCATTTCACCTAATCTTAGTTGAGCCGATTCGTAAGCCGATTTAGAATTAGAATACGCCAGTTGTCTTTGTTCTAATTCATATTTAGTTCCTATTTGTTCGTTCCATAATTTTTGCTGACGTTGTAAAACTAATTGATCGTTTTCCATTTTCTTTTTGGCTAATTGTATCGTTAAAACCAACTCCTGCAATTTATCTTTATTCGCGTTTAATGCGGCATTCGCAGCCGTTAATTGAGCATTATCGGCATTTAATTTTGAAACATCATTTGACAATGAAAAAATAATTTGACCTTTTTTGACCAACTCTCCTTCTTTCACAAAAACATTTTTTAAAATACCCGTTGATTTTGAAAAGACTTGATATTGCCCATCGCTTTTTATATAGCCAGATGCATAAACTGATTCAGTTATTTTCTCAATAGTTGGCTTTGCAAATTCCGCTTTTTCGCTGCAAGATATAAATAGTAACAGAAGGCCAAATAAAATGAATTTGTTTGTCATAAGATATCTAAAATTATTTACACAAAGTTACAAGTTCTTAAAGGTAGAAACTTACACAATTTGCAATCATGATTTATATCATTTATACTTCTATTTATGATTAGATAAAAAAAGAGGTCAAATGACCTCTTTTCAAACCTTTAGACAATAATTATTTATTTAATTATTTTAGAAACCGTTTTACCTTTTGCTGAAATAATTTCTACTAAATAAATTCCTTGTACAAGCGAAGACGTATTTAAAACTACATTTGTTGAGTTTGTATTATTTTGCAAACAAATGCGGCCACTCATATCAATTACTTTGATTGAATTTATATTATTATCAGTTGTAGAATGAATTATCAACTCATTTTCTACAGGATTAGGAAATATTGAAAATTCTTTTTGAGAAACAGAAGCAACACTTGCAGGAGCGCCTTTTATTGAAAACCATTTATCATTGAAATCAAAATAAACATTATTAGACGCTTTTACTTTAAAACGACATTTATTTACTGACGTAAAGTTAGGAACGGTAACCACTTCTGAACCATCATTAGGTGTATTTAATGCTAATGGAATCCATGTTTTAGCACTGTCAACGGTAATAAAAATATCTACATTGGTGGTATTAAATGGCGCTAAATTAGTTCCAGCATTATCCCATATAATTGTTTCTGTTGCATACGCAACGAGTGATATAGCAACTGTATTTTGACTGGTTACTCTAAATAAAGTCGTTGTTTTTCTAACATCTAATTTTGTAGTATCCAAGCTTGTATAAAAACTACCATACCCATTTTTAATATCTCTCACTGTTGCTCTAAAACGCACAATTCTATTGGTATCTGGCAAACGTTCACCTAAATAACTAAGGCTGTTAGTCAATGCTTTTCCTAAAGTAGGAAAAACCCTTGTTCCAGAAGTAGTCGGGAAAAATGAACGTAAAATGGGTGCTACTGTTGTAGCCGCATTCCAAGTTCCACCACTACCACCTCTATCATATTCTTCCCAACAATAGGTCAATGGATCATTATCAGCATCAGTACCAGAAGTTGTTAATTCAAAATTGGTTTTGTAAGGGATGATATATGTATTGTTGATTGAATTTAATGTAGGTAAACTATTACCAGAAGCAACGTTAGTAGCACATGTCGTAACAGAAGTTACTGTCATTTGTTCTAAACTTCTCGTGTGATAATAATCATCACTGTGTGGTTGAATATCATCTGTTCCACAAATACCAGCGTAACCCATAATCGTAGTTGCACTTCCAATTTCAAAAGCAGATGTTGCACTTCTATTATTACCTGAACAAGAACCTTGTTGCGAATTAAAAGTATGGTCACCACCAAATTGATGTCCCATTTCATGTGCTACATAGTCAATATCAAAAGGATCTCCAACAGGTGATGGCGAACCAGTAACTCCTCCTGCTTTTGATCCATTAGAGCAAACACATGCAAATGTGGCTATACCTCCTCCTCCAGTACTAAATACATGTCCATAATCGTAATTCGAAGAACCAATTCTTGAAGTGATTGTTGTTTGATTTTGATTTAACATTGAACCTCCATTTGTATTTGTATAAGGATCAGTGGTTCCAATATAAATCAACGTATCCGTTTTGGCAACCAAATTTGCATGCATCGAAAAATCTCTTTCGAATACTCCATTCACTCTATTCACAGTGGTAACCATAGCACTTAAAACGCTTGCTTTCGTAGGATTCGCTCCA
>CANHNT010000041.1 GCA_947461985.1 Bacteroidota bacterium
AATTTACCAATGGATTTGGTGTTCAAAACCAATATGGCATTGATATTTACTACAAAAAATTTGGACTCAATATTCAATATTCATTACCATTAAAAAACAATTATGGCGAAGGGCATATTGAAAACAAAGGGCGCTTTTCTACGCACATTATTTATTTATTTTAAAACAAATTAAAAACACAAATACATGAAATCATTATTTAAATTTATATTAATTATCTTTATTTCAGTTTCAATAGTTCAACTTTATTCTTGTAAGAAAAAGACTTCTGAAACAGATTCTGAAAAACCATTTTTATCTATTGTTGAGCCTATGGCAAATGATACAACGAGCATAACTGTTGAACCTGAAATTCACGTTGAATTTACAGCAACAGACAATGATTATTTGAAATCATTAATTGTCACATTAAAAGACAGTTTGAATAATATCGTTTTTTCGAGCAGTCCAACGGTTGATGGATTAAAATCGTACAGTTTTCATCAACATTATTCACCAGCAGCAGCCATTACTGGAACAACTTTATATAAAGCCAATATAACCGCAACAGACAAAAGTAATAATACAACTACGCAAGAATTTCTTTTTTATGTAGCACCTTAATCCAGTAAAACAGCAAATAAATTGAGTGTGACAATTGTCACACTTTTTTTTATCTTTTATCAATATTTATGAAAAGAGCAAAAAGTACTTTTGCAAAAGAACAGTAAACATTCATGCAACAAATAGGAATTCAATCGGTCGCTATAAAAACAACATTAGAAAATCTTTCTACTGTTAAGCGCTATTATGTTGAGTTTTTAGGAGGAAAAGAAATTGTGGAAATGCCTGGAAGTTATGTGATCGAGTTGTCTGATAAAAGCATCATCGAATTATATACTGAAATTTCAGAAACTCCACTTTATTTGTTTAGTCAAAACCAAGTAGTATTAGGCTATAGAACCGATAATTTGCAAGCTATGTTTGAAAAAATACAAGCAACAGGTTATCAAATCCTTTCTTCGATTCAACATGCAGGAAATTGTTATTCATACTTTCATTTTATCGATCCTAATAATCAAATTAGCATGATGAATGAATTACACAAACATTAAATACTAAATTATAAATTAAACAAAAAAATAAAAAACATGAAAAAAGGATTATTAATAGCTTTAGCAGCTATCACAACAGGGTTAATGTCATTTACAGCAGTGCAAATGAATAAATGGAATTATGACAATGCACATGCTCGTTTAGGATTTTCGGTATCGCACATGACGGTATCTGATTGTGACGGATATTTTAAAGATGTAACCGCAACGATTACTTCTTCCAAAGCAGATTTAACAGATGCTGTAGCAGAAATGACAGCACAAGTTACTTCTGTAAGTACAGACAATGCAGGTAGAGATGGTCATTTACAAGGTGCTGATTTTTTTGATGCTACAAAATATCCAACCATTACATTTAAAAGTACCTCTTTTACAAAAACAAAAATTGCTAATGGATACATTGTAAAAGGAAACTTAACAATGCATGGTGTAACGAAACCAGTTACTTTTGCTACTATAATTAAACAAGGTGTAAATCCAATGAGCAAAAAAAATATTGCTGGATTTAAAATCACTGGAAAAATTAATCGTAAAGATTTTGGAGTTGGAACAGATACACCAAATGCAATCGTTGGCGAAGATGTTTCTATTGTTGCAAATGCAGAATTTATTCAAGAATAGTATTTAGTTTGATTAGTTAAAATGCTCCTCTAAAAGGGAGCATTTTTTATTTTAGGCTATTATTAATCTACAATTTTGACATTTTGGTATATTTATTAATAACATTCACTCGTTTTGTAAAATTTTATCTTTAATTTTAAAGTACATTATTTATTGAGTTCCAATTATGAAAAAAATAACCTTCATTCTACTTTTAATTTGCAATATAACTGTGGTTTTTGCACAAAAAAAAACTACATTTAAATTACTATCAAATACCTCAAAGGAAACAATAATTGATATTAACATTGGTGATATCAAGCAAAAAAATATTGTAACTCCTTACGGTGATGCCGTAAAAATTGCGATTGATAAAGGAACTGCCATATTAGAAAAAGGCGCTCCAGATTTACCGAAATTGGCATTTTCTATTATTATTCCGAATGATAAAAATAGTGCTATTACAGTTATTGAAAATGAATATGTAGAATACAGCAATGTATCTGTCGCTCCTAGTAAAGGTAAAATTTATCGAAACGAAAAACCCGATTTAATTCCATTTACGAGGAATGAGCATTATTCAAAAAATGAATTTTATCCGAGTAAGTTGACTACTTTAAACCACCCTTTTATTATCAGAGATTATAGAGGGCAAAGCATTCACGTAAATCCAATCCAATACAATCCGATTACTAAAACATTGAGAGTGTATTCACATTTAAAAATAAAAATAACGTATGATGGCATTTCTTCTGAAAATGTGATTCCTAATGAAGCGCAGATTACCACTGTAGTTGAAGAGTTTGATAATATTTATGCCAATCAATTTTTAAATTATAAAACAGCCTCTGCGTTGTATTCTCCTTTAAGCCAACAAGGCTCCATGTTAATTATTTGTCCGGCTAATTATTTGCCAGAAATTGCTCCTTACAACAAATGGAAACAAATGAAAGGCATCAAAACGTATTTAGTCAATACAGATACGCTTGTTGGAGGTGTGAACGAAAATTCAATTTATGAGTTAGTGAAAAAATATTATAATACCAATCAAATTGCATACGTAACTATTGTTGGCGATCATGCCAATATTCCTGCCATGATGGGATTAAACAAAGTTTCTAATTTAATGGGACCATCTGATAATGCCTATGGATATATGTCAAACAGCGATCATTATCCTGAAATTATTGTAGGTCGATTATCGGGTGAAACAAAAGAGGAAATTGCTACACAAGTGAAAAGAACATTGATGTATGAAAAAACACCAAACACTACTTCCAATTGGGTACAAAATCAAGTAGGCATTTCGAGCGATCAAGGACCAGGAGACGATAATCAATTTGATTATGAGCACATTTGTGACATCATGGATAGCAATAAAAATCAGTACAATTACGTAAATAATCAAGGATACTTCGATGGTGATCAAACAGGTTGTAATGATGCAGTAGGTAGCCCAATTCCGAGCGATTTAATCAACGAATTCAATACAGGATTTGGATTATTAAATTATTGTGGTCATGGCAGTTCGGGCGCATTTTCATCTTGTGGATTTAGTTTATGGGACGTGCCATCCTTGCAAAATAATTCTGGCAAATGGCCATTTGTTTTTTCTACGGCCTGTGTCAATGGAGATTTTATGTTTCAAACTTGTTTAGCGGAATCATTATTGAGAGCAAAAGATAACACATCAGGCAATCCTCAAGGAGCAGTTGCTGTTTTAATGAGTACCATTAATCAAAGTTGGGATCCACCTATGCAAGGACAAGATGAAATGAATGCGATTATGAGAGGCGCAAGAACAAACAATAAAAAATCAACTTATGGTGCATTGGTTGCCAATGGCAATATGAGCGTTATGGACAATTACAACAGTTCATCAAACCCTCAAGATGGAGATGAAATTGCGGATACATGGACAATATTTGGAGATCCAAGTTTGGAAGTAAGAACCAAACATGAAGGGGTTTTAACCTGTTCGTACAGTGGCTGGATTCAACAAAATTCAACTAATATAAATATCGGCTGTAATGTAGATGGAGCAACCATCGGATTGTATTATAAAGATACGTATTGGGGCTCAGCGACGGTTTTTGGTGGCGTTGCACATGTAACGTTTGATGCATTAACAGATTTAGATTCGCTGTTCGTAACTGCAACGAAACAAAATTATGTTCCTTATTTAGGAAACTCAATGGTCGTCAATTACCCTGCTTCTATTCAGGCTATAGAAAATTCTTTGAATATATTCATTTATCCAAATCCATTTTCTGACGAAATTGAAGTTTCGACAAAAGATTTTTCAATCATACAATCCATTGAAATTATTGACATGAGTGGTAAAATAATCTTAACTGAAAAAACAAATGCACCATCAATAAAAATAAATACGGAGTCACTCAGCAAAGGATTTTACATAGCTAAAATAACTACCAATAAAGGAGTTGTAAAACAAAAAATGGTGAAATAAATTTGAGTATTAATACTTCCCTTTCACCTCATTCCAATCTAAAAAATAAATGAACCGAGCAGCAATTTCAAAGGCTTTTTGTTTTTGTATAACCTCATAAACATTTTGTGCATACACATTGTTCATTTTGGAATTGATAATGTATGAATCGTTTAACCATTGCTTGTAACTCAATACAAATCTACTTCCTGGCTTAAACATCCAATTGAAAAACACATCTACATTTTGTAAATTATAGTTTTCATTCAACCCTGTTTGAAAAGGATATAGAGAATTTTTCCAACTTCCATTATCATCTACTAAATGAAAAGAACGATAGGTTATAAAATTAGTATAATGCCTAAATCGAGCTGTAAAATTCATGGTTGGACTTACATTATATTTTACAGATAACAAACCAGCATATTCTCTCACATTTCTTAAACCCACTACAGGTTCATTTAAAATAGCATCATAAAGTGCATAACCAATATTAGAATTATCTCTCGTAATTTCTGAACTTACAGCTATTTCTAATTTGTTTTTGATTAAATATCGCAAACCATTTTCTGCATAAAAATAACCATTTGTTTTGTTGTTTGAGAAACCATATCCAACATAAAAATTCCAAAATAATTTCTCTCTACTATCCGTACTTCCATTGATAGATTGAAAGAAATAAGGGAATTGTTTCAGCTTTTTATCAAAAAATCGGAGTTGGTAATAGTCGGTAGGTGTAACTGGCTTAGTTTCTATTTCATAGGTAACATCCCAAAAGTTTTTGAACAACCAAAAATAACTTGCATTCATTTGATAGGCCTTAAACTCAAATGGTTGAAGGTTTTCAAATACTCTATTTTCGAATGAAATCCGATACGATTGAAGGAAATTTAATTTGGGTTTGTTTTCATTGTAACTCAATAATAGATACTGACTTGCATGATTGTAATCAAACAATATTCCCATATCATTGTGGTCATATTTTGGAAACAATAAATCAAATCCACTGTTAAATTGAAACTTTCCAGCAACTTTATTAAACTCCCCATTCCAAGAAGAACCAATTTTATATTGATACTCATTTTGAACACTCAATCTACTCGTAAGCGAAAAAGAATAATCTTCTATTTTTGAAAACTGCACCCATTTTAAACTGCTAACATTGGCATCTCTTGAAAAGCCATTTTTCAACACATTGGTATTTGTAAAATTAATAAACGACTGCCCTTTCAACGGTTTATCAATTACAATGACATTGTAATTCGAAATGGGTTCGGTTTGTATTTTTAAATTTTCATTTCTTGTTTTATCAATTACTTTAGCATAAATAGGCGATCCTACAGAATTAAAAATACCAATTCCAATATTGTTTTTTGTTCGACCAGAAAATTTAATAGCATTTATCAAAGAGGTATTGTTCGGATTTTTTTCAATCGAATAGGAAGACGTATCGCTATATTTGTTTTGAATACTATAAAAACCAGTAGGCCGAGTCCCTACCCTTCTTGAATAAAAAATAGCTGCTTTATTAAATAACTCTGTACCTTCTGTAAAAAAGGGTCTGTTCTCTGTCAATTGTTGTTCAAATGGTGAAAGGTTTCTGATTAAATTATCAGATACCACTTGAGAAAAATCGGGTATCAATGTTAAATCCAACGTAAATGATTCATTGATTCCATATTTAATATCCATGCCTCCACTTTTTAAAAAACCATTATTTACGGTATTATTTTCAGGTTTTTCATAATATCCCCCAGAAATATAAGGATATAAAAACAATCGTGTGGGCGGTTTTAAATTATCTAAACCGGTCAATAATCCTGTTTGTTTTAAAAAACCTTGTTGATTGACATTGATTGGATTCCAATAACTATTTTCATTTTTATTTCTTACTAATCTTAAAAAATTTAAGCCCCATTTTTGTTGCTCATTTTTTGAAAAACGAATCGCACTAAATGGTATTTCCATTTCTATTATCCAATAATCATCAGTTGATGAAACTTTTGAATTCCATACTGCATCCCAAGTAATATCACCACTGGATACACCATTTGAAAGACGTTCATCTTGCTGAACTCCTGCAGCAGAAACACGAAAAGCAAACCCATTTTGATGGTCATCATACGTATCTAAAAAAACAGAAAATACATCCGCATTGCAACGATTCAATTCATCTCTAGCAGTCATTTGTTTTAATAGAATTGCTTTCGGTTGAAACATTTTAGCTGCAACAAAAATGGAATTTGTCGTATAAAATAGCTTTACTTCTGTTTGATATAGAGAGGGTTCATCGGGCTTTGGTATTGTTTGTGTAAAATTATCCGCAACAGGAATTGTTTCCCAAACGTCTTCATCTAAAATACCATCAATTTTAGGAGAACTAATTTGAAAATTGGTTTTATATTCTTTTCGTTCTTGAGCAAATACAACAAGACTAAAAATGGAACAAATAAATAAAAACCAAAATCTCATTTTATAACTAATTAAATCTTTGCCAATGCTTGTTCTAAATCATAAATAATATCTTTATAATTTTCTACACCAATAGAAAGACGAACCATTTTTTCTGTGATATTTAATCGTTTACGAAGTGCTATATCAACATCTACGTGCGTCATTGTTGCTGGGTGTTCAGCTAAACTTTCTGTACTGCCTAAACTTACAGCCAGTTTAATCAATTTCATAGAATTCAACACTGTAAACGCTTCTTTTTCGCCTCCTTTTACATCAAAAGCAATCATGGCTCCATTGCTATTGCATTGACGTTTTAAAATTTCATAAGGTGCTCCATGTTCTGGTTTCAAATTTCCTAAGAAATATACTTTCTCAACTTTTGGATGATTGTTTAAAAATTCGGCAACATAGTTAGCATTAATTGCTTGCATATCCATTCGCACTTTCAAGGTTTCTAAACTACGAAGCAGCAACCAACCTGTCCAAGGACCAGCCATATTGCCTAAAAAAGTTCTTAAAATTCGAGCACGGGTAACCAACGCTTTCGAACCCAATACAGCACCAGCAATTACATCACTGTGCCCACCAATATATTTTGTTGCAGAATAAATAACTAAATCGGCTCCATGTTTTAACGGATGTTGCCAAACAGGCCCCATATAAGTATTGTCTACAGCTAATAATATTTCTTTTTCATTCGTTGAGAAATGACGAGCAATATTTTTACTCATTTCGATGTCAATTAAATCGTTGGTAGGATTGGCTGGAGTTTCAATATAAACCATTGCTAATTTATCGGATTTACCAGTAGCCTCTACTCTTTTAATAATTTCATCTTTGGTTTCTCCAACAATAAAGGTGACCGATTCTATTCCAAATTTAGGTAATATTTTTTTGATGAAATGATCTGTTCCACCATAAACAGGCGAACTCATCAACAACAAATCACCAGGTTTCAAAAACTCTAAAAGTATAGTAGTGATGGCCGACATGCCACTTTCAAACACTGCACAATCTTCAGCTTCATCCCACAGACATAATCTGTTTTCTAAAATTTCTAAATCAGGATTATTGATACGGCTATAAATTAAGCCCATTTCTTCACCTTCGTTTTTAGCACGAATGCCATAAGCAACCTCAAAAAATGCTTTTCCTTCTTCCGCACTTTTAAATACAAATGTGGAAGTTTGGAATATCGGACTTTTAATTGCTCCTTCTGAAAGTTCTGGCTTATAACCATAAGACATCATTAAACTTTCTGGATTCATTTTGTGAGACATATATTAATTATTAGTTTTTAAATTTAGTTTAGGATAGTTTAGGTGTTTAGAAGTTTAGCCTTGAAGTTTATAACTAAAAACTTGCAACTAATAACTTACAAATAAAAACTACTTCAAATTTTCATCAAAGTAGTCACTTATTTTTTGCATTAAATGCACCCTGTCTTTGCCTCTTACATTGTGTTCATATCCTGGATAAACAAAATAATCAACTTGCACATTATCCGAAACAGCCTGTTTTAAAAATTTCAAACTATGTTGCCAAACAACCGTTGCGTCATCTGTGCCATGAATTAATAACAGTTTTCCTTGTAAATTTTTGGTTTTGTCAAACAATAAATTAGCCGCATACCCTTCCGGATTTTCTTTAGGGGTATCCATATAACGCTCTCCGTACATAATTTCATACATACTCCAATCTAAAACAGGTCCACCAGCTACAGCGGCTTTAAAAATACCAGGATTACGCAACATAAATGAAGTAGCCATAAATCCGCCAAAGCTCCACCCATGAATGCCTAATCTGTTGGTATCAATGTAAGGCAATGATTTTAAATAATGAATGCCCACCAATTGATCTTGCATTTCTACCGTTCCTAATTGACGATGAATGATACTTTCAAACTCAAAGCCACGATTCGCACTGCCTCTTCCATCTAACACAAATACAAAATATCCTTTTTGAGCCATATAATCGTACCATAAATTTCCACTAAACGGAAATGCATCTTTGTTTAATTGTACATGCGGCCCATTGTATAAATACACAATAGCAGGATAAGTTTTTGACTCATCAAAATCTGCAGGATAAATTATTTTGCTATATAAAACAGTGCCATCATCGGCTTTTAATTCATTCAATTCTACTTTCGCTGTATTGTATTCCTCTAAAGGGTTTGAAGCAGTTAATATATTCGTTTCCTCACCAGAATTTACATCCACAATATTTATATTTCTTGGAATATTTTCGTTTGTATAATTATCAATTAAATAATTTCCATTCGCACTGAGTGTAGCAGAGTGCGTTGCATCAACCGTTGATTTTTTTCCAATATTGCCACTTTCAATATTTACAGCATATATATTTTTTTGCAACGGACTTTCTTTACTCGAAGTAAAAATTATTTCATTTGATTTTTTATTGAAACCTAAAATTTCATTGACAACCCACTCCCCTTTTGTCAACTGACGAATTAATTTTCCATCTGAATTATATAAATACAAATGAGTGTATCCATCGCGTTGACTCCAATAAATAAATTCATTTGAATTGTCATTTACAAAATATAACGGATGTTGAGGTTCTACATATTTTTCGTTTTTTTCTTCAAATAAAGTCTTTACCAATACACCAGTTGAGGCATTGTATTGATTCAACCAAGTATGATTTTGGGCTCTGTTTACAATGTTGATATAAATATATTTTTCATCAGGACTCCAAGTAATGTTAGTTAAATATTGTTCTTTGGGTTCACCGGTTTTTAAATAAATAGTCTTCCCAGAGTTGATATTATAAACACCCAAAGTTACCTGATGCGACGTATTTCCTGCGAATGGATATTTTACCATCTTCACGGTAGCAGGTGTTTCAGACCAATTAACGACAGGATATTCAGTCACTGCTGTTTGATCCATTCTGTAAAAAGCCAAGGCATTCCCTTTTGGTGACCAAAATAAACCATGATCAATTCCGAATTCACTTTGATGAACAGTGGTTCCGTAAACGATGTTTTTAGTTCCGTCGGTTGTGATTTGTTTTTCTCTTCCTGAGATATTTTGAATATAAATGTTATTACTTATTGTATAGGCTAATTGTGTTTTTTTAGGTTCGAAAAATAAATTTTCAGCCTCTTTTTTGTATTCTAATTTTCGTAACGGTTCATACCTTGAATAAGAAATTTGATATAACGAATTTTCATTCATAAAATAAAATTCATGGTTATTAATCCATTCAATTGCTGGCAATGATTTCAATTTCAAATTAGAAATTTCATTTATTTTATCTAATGTAATTACTGTATCAACATCACCATTTGCAGGATTGGTAGCCACAAAACCTTTAAAATTGTCAGTAGAAATAGCTTGCGCATATTTTTCTGAACTGCCCATCCATTTGAGTTGTTTCAAATTTTTAACTGACAAGGTTGAACCCAAACCCAATACTGCTTCTTGCATGGTAAAGTCTTTCTTTTGTGCCAAAAGCGTTGAGCTGATAAATAAGACAAATACTAATAACTGTTTTTTCATGTTTATTATTTAAGATTCAAAGTTCATTAATTGTTCAAAAAGGGTTTCATATTCGGGTTGAATAGCCGAAATTTTATATTGAATGCTGTTGTAATCAGCTTCCGTTTTTTGAAAAATAGCTGGATTAGAATAGGTATCAGGAGCTGCTAACAAAGATTCTAGTCTTGCCTTTTCGGCATTATGCGCATTCATTTCTTCTTCTAATTTTGCAAATTTTTGACGAAGCCGTTTTTCTTCTTTGTTTACAATTTTCGAAGGTTGAATTTCAACTTTGGGAGTTTCAACAATTTTAACTTCTACTTTCTTCTTGTTACTTTCTACTAAAGTCTGTTTACTTCCTAATGCTTTCAACTCATCTTCTTTTTTCTTTTTAAAGATCATCCACTCATCATAATTGCCATCAAAAATATTGATTTTACCATCAATGATTTCCCAAATTTTGTTGGCCGTATTTTGTATAAAATAACGATCATGAGAAACCAAAACACACGTACCTTCAAATG
>CANHNT010000042.1 GCA_947461985.1 Bacteroidota bacterium
TCAAAAAAATTAATTGATATGAATTTGGTTGCCTTTGCCAATGAAACTGCCAGTGAAAGTCCTGCTCCAGGTGGTGGAAGTATCAGTGCTTATGTTGGCGCTTTAGGGGCAAGTTTAGCAACGATGGTTGCCAATTTAAGTTCACATAAAAAAGGCTGGGACGACCAATGGGAGTATTTTAGCAACTTTGCCCAAAAAGGCCAAACCATTAAAGATGAGTTATTGAAATTAGTTGATGAAGATACCCATGCATTTAATAAAATTATGGATGCTTTTGGATTGCCAAAAAATTCGGATGAAGAAAAACAAGCAAGAACGCAAGCCATTCAAGATGCTACTTTATATGCAACACAAATCCCATTAAAAACCATGCAAGTTTGTTTTAGTGGATACGAAATAGCACAAGCCATGGTTGAAAAAGGAAATCCGAACAGTGTGACGGATGCTGGTGTAGGTGCGTTGTGCATTCGTACGGCTATTTATGGAGCCTACTTAAATGTAAAAATAAATGCCAGCGGCTTAAAAGATAAAACAATGGCTGAAAAATTAGTTGCTGATGCCACTGCTATTTTACAAAAATCAAATGCTTTGGAGCAAGAAATTATAATGGCTACTGAAGCTAAGATGTAATCTAAATTTCATGTCTTTTATTGTTGAGATTATACAACAAAAGACATGAATCTTGCTTGTAAAAATCAATCATTCCAAATATTGTATTTGAAATGAATCATTTATTTTTGTAGCCCTGCCAAGAATCGAACTTGGAATTAGCGTTTAGGAAACGCTGGTTATATCCATTTAACTACAGGGCCATTTTTTAATTATAAATCCGTGCGATTAGCTCAGCATATTTATTCATAATCACTTTTCGTTTTAATTTCATGGTGGCGGTCAATTCTCCCCCGTCAATGGTCCACTCATTGGGCACCAATTGAAACTTTTTAACCTGCTCATGGGCTGCAAAATGTTTGTTGTAAGAATCTAATTCTGCCCGAATCAGTTTCAATACATCTTTATCTTGCGTCATATCCACTGCACTGTCAATAGCTATGCTCATTTTTACAAAATGGGCTGTAATTTTTTCGAAAGCAGGCACTACCAATGCACCAGCAAATTTCTCATTGCTACCTACAACCATAATTTGTTCAATAAAAACAGACTCTTTCATTTTATTTTCAATAGGCAAAGGTGCAACATATTTGCCACCCGATATTTTAAATATTTCTTTTTTTCGATCGGTTATTTTCAAGAATTTGTTATCAACAATCGTTCCAATATCACCTGTATGAAACCAACCATCTATAATTACTTCAGCTGTTAATTCAGGATGTTTATAATAGCCCATCATAATATTAGGACCTCTACAAACAATTTCGCCATCCTCTAACAATTTCACTTCTAATTCATCAATCACAGTGCCTACCGTTCCAAACATTCTATCATTTTGTTCAAATCGGTTCACACTAATTACAGGAGAGGTTTCAGTCAAGCCATAGCCTTCCATAACAATAATTTTTGCTGCAGTAAAGAGTCTTAATAATTTTACTTGACAAGCTGCTGAACCCGTAACGATTGCTTTAATATTACCACCAATAGCTTCTCTCCATTTACTAAAAACAAGTTTATCTGCAAGCATCATTTGTAATTTGTAACTAGCCGTTTGCGGTTTGTTGATATCAAATTGGAGGGCTAAACCAACCGCCCAATCAAATATTTTTCGTTTAAAACCAGTGAGCTGACTTCCTTTCGCATCAATTTTTTCATACACTTTTTCTAACAGTCTAGGAACAGTTGTAAACACTACAGGTTTCACTTCTTTTAAATCGTTTCCTATGGTTTCCATTCCTTCAGCAAAATAAATAGAGACTCCTTTGTTGATGTAAATATTCATTACCGTTCGTTCAAAAATATGATTTAATGGAAGAAAACTGAGTATGTTATTTTCACTGCTGCAAAATTGAAATGCACTCATGCATTCTCTCACATTACTGACAATGTTGTTGTGTGAAAGCATTACGCCTTTTGGATTTCCTGTTGTTCCCGATGTGTAAATGATGGTTACTAAATGTTCTCCTTTGACCGTTTTTTTTATTTGATTTATTTCTTCAATTTCTTGTTCAGAAACTTCTTGTAATAAATGGCTCCAATGTTGCACACCTTCAATTTCATCAAAAGAATAAATATGTTTTAATGATGGAATATTCTGTTGAATGCGCGCTATTTTTTTATAAATATGTTTATCCGAAATAAATAAAACCTTCACTGCAGATTCGTTCAAAATGTATTCCCACTCTGCTTCTGTTATTGATGGATATATGGGTACAACAATTGCTCCTAAATACTGTATAGCAAAATCTGAAATTATCCATTCTGGTCTGTTATTCGCTATTATAGCAACTTTATCTTGTCCTTCAGGCGTAAAGTCATTGGCAGCGATGCCTAATTTTTTTAAAGCAACTGCTAATTTTACTGCACTGTTTTTTACTTTGGTAGATGTAGTTCCTTCCCACTGCCCTTTAATTTTTGCGTGCAGCATATTTTTTTGGGGGAATAGGCTAACATACTGTTCCAATAAATCAAATAACCTTGAAATGTTTTCCATACTTAAAAATAAAATTTAACGAATATGATAATATTGATTTTTTTTAGGAATCAATTTGTTATTTCTGAAAAAAGTATCAAATTGGTTCATAAGGTCTGCGTTTTGTTGCATCCAAATTTTCATATTTTTTTCATTATCTAATCGAGCACAAAGCCATTGATTATAACAATCAAAGTAACCATTTTGAATCATTCGTTGTTGATAATCTATTAATTCCATCGGATAAATAGTGGTGTATTTTTTATTCCATTCTAATAAAAAACGGATTCGAAGCATGGTTAAATTTTCAACATTGATACCACCTGTTGCAACGTTTCTTAAATTATCATATACACCCATTGCAGCCTCTTCAAAGTTTTTAGGATTGTCAAATCTGCCCACTTTGCCATCTAAAGCCATATTATTTAAATCGGCAATAAGAAATTTATAACTTTCGTAAATTATTTTTTTAATTTCTTCTGTTCTAGAGGAAAAACTTTCCATATTTACGAAGTGCTCTCCATATATAATTGCCCACAAATATTTTTTTGTGAAGGAATACACTTTAGCTAAATTATAATAATTCAAATAAAAAGTAGGTGCTTTTTCGATGCCTTTTTCCCAAGCTTCTGAAGCACTTTTGTATTTTTTTTGATTGGTGTACAATTCTCCCTTTTCATGATATAATATTCCTGCATTGGGAAATTTAGCAATACCAGCGTTGATCGCATTTTCGGACTCCTCCATTTTCTTTTTTGCAGAAAAAATGCTGCAAGCTATTTGAAACGTTTCCTCATCGGCATCTTGTGCTTTTAACAAGGGCGCAATCATGTGCTCACCTCTTTCCATGTCACCTTGCAAATAATAGGCATGTGCTAATTCTCTTCTATAGACCAAATTTTTGGGCTCAACCTGTATTGCCTGATTGTATACCATAATTGCATTGGCGTAATCTTGCTTTTGCAAATACATTTTTGCAGTTTCAAAAAGTTCTTTTCCTTCATTGCTGTTGCTTATGTCTACTTGACCAAAAACAATCAAGCTCCATAAACAAATCAATACTAATAGCGTTATTCTTTTCATGTCAATTGTACAAATTTAATAGAGAAATTCATTAAATGATACATTTTATGCAAATGCTTTCTATTCGTACTTTTGCACCATGACAAAAAAACAGCGTTACGACTATATTATTCATTATTTTTCGGAACATGCTCCAAATGCCGAAACCGAATTATTGTATGACAATCCGTATCAACTTTTAGTTGCAGTTATCTTGTCTGCGCAGTGTGCCGACAAACGAATCAATATGGTAACGCCTGCTATTTTTGCTAAATTTCCTACTCCAGCAGCATTAGCAAACGCTACATTTGATGAACTTTTCTCAATTATTAGAAGTGTAAGTTACCCGAATAATAAATCCAAACACCTTATTGGCATGGCTCAACTGGTGATGTCTAAATTTAATGGTGAAATTCCCTTAACCGTTCAGGAATTAATAGAATTGCCAGGGGTTGGTCGAAAAACAGCCAACGTAATTACTTCCGTTATTGATAATCAGCCTAACATGGCTGTAGATACGCATGTATTTAGGGTTTCAGCAAGAATTGGATTAACGACCAATGCTAAAACACCTTTACAAACTGAACTTCAATTGATCAAACAAATTCCTAAAGAATTGGTTCATGTAGCGCATCATTGGCTTATTCTTCATGGACGATATACTTGCTTAGCGCGTAAGCCCAAGTGTGAAATTTGTGGAATTACCCAAGCGTGTAAGTATTTTGAAAAAATGAATAAAGAAAAATAAATTGTTTTTGTTCAATTTGGACATTTTATTTTTTTATAAAATGGATTCCGTTCAGAAATCAACATAAATGCAGGTATGAAATATTCAGTGTAGTGAAAATAAATGAAGTGTGGTTTTTTAAAAGCTTCATCATGCATTTCTCATTGTAAATCGACTGCATATATTTAAAAAAATCGTTTACTTTTGTAGCATGCAAATTTTTACGATTACAACTGATTTTGGTGGAGAAAGCCACATCGTTTCTAGTGTAAAAGGAAGAATTTTTTCGTCCATATCAGACTGTAATATTGTTGATTTATCCCATACAGCTTCTAAATTTAATTTGCAACAAGCAGCCTATATTTTCAAAAGTACATACCTTAATTTTCCGAAAGGAACCGTTCATTTTATTTATAATAATTTACACGAATATAAAAATCAACAATTGATTTATGTGTTTGAAAATGGGCATCATATTTTTTGTTCCGATAATGGATTTATCACTTTATTATTTAATGATCAACCGATTCAAATTTATAAACTAACTGAAAAGTTACAAACGTATAATTTTATAACGGTAACTGATTTGTTTTTGGGCAATACAGCATTACTCAATCATGGTCAAGCGATGGATGTTGAAGTAGTTTCGGTAGACAATATTGAAGTCAAACGACCTCATTTGGCATTCTATCAAAACAATATTTTGGATGCACAAGTTTTGTATATTGATTATTTTGGAAACGTTGTGTTGAATGTTACCAAAGAACATTTTGAAGAATGCCGTCAAGGCCGAAATTTTAAAATACACTTTATGCGTCAAGAGGAAATTACTAAAATTTATGACCATTATAATGATGTAGCTGTGAGTGATACAGTTTGTTTATTCAATACGTCTAACCATTTAGAAATTGCAATTAATCAAGGAAGCGCTGCTAATTTATTTGGTTTTTCAGAATCTACTGACCGAAGTTTATTTTACAATAGTATAAAAATATTTTTTGAATGATACGGATAGTGAGATTGCATTTTAAGGATGAAAATATAGATGATTTTAAAAATTTATTCGAAGAGCGTAAAGAAAAAATTAGACATTTTCCTGGCTGTTCTTATTTAGAATTATGGCAAGATGAACATGATAACGCTGTATTCTACACATATTCTCATTGGAACGAACCCGGCCATTTAGAAGACTATAGAATTTCTGAATTGTTTGAGGAAACTTGGGCAATAATCAAACTATGGTTTGCTCAAAAACCGATGGCTTTTTCAACCAATTCAATTGTAAAAATTCCCTGATGAATAACGTATTTTATATAGGGCAAGAAATTGAGTTGCAATCATTCATTGAATCTAAAAAATATGAAGCAATTTATTTTTTAGTAGATGCTAAAACGAATGGTTTTTGTTTGCCAATTTTGAAAAATAGCATTCCTTATTTTAGGAATATGGATTCAATTATTATTCCTGATGGGGAGGTAAATAAATCAATTGAAATTGTTGAATTTATTTGGATTGAAATGTTGACCAAGTCAATTGCTCGAAATTCATTAATCATCAATTTAGGTGGAGGCGTTCTAACAGATATGGGTGGTTTTGCAGCATCGACTTATAAACGAGGAATTGATTTTTTAAATATCCCTACAACCCTTTTAGCGATGGTTGATGCCAGTGCTGGAGGTAAAACAGGAATTAATTTTGGAGGTATTAAAAATTGTATTGGTACTTTTCAATCATCAATTGCTACGTATATCAATCCAATTTTTTTAAACACATTGAGCAATCGTCATTTGTTAAATGGAACGGTAGAAATGATAAAACATGCTTTGCTCCATTCTGAAAAATTATGGAATGAAGTAAAAAACTATTCTTTAAATGAATTTATTTCAATTAAAGCCATTCAGCAATCCATTGCTATAAAACAACAGATAGTTGAGCAAGATTTTAACGACAATGGCATTCGACAAAGTTTAAACATTGGACATACAATTGGTCATGCAATTGAAAGTTATTCTTATCAAACACCAACTCCATTATTGCATGGAGAAGCCATTATATTAGGCTTAATTCATGAACAACTTATTGCAGAATCTATTTTAAATGCTGACTCAACGATTAGAAAAGAATTAATAGAATTAAAAGAAAGATTGTTCACAACATTAAATTTTACATATTCTTTTGACAATATTATTTCCAATTTATTGCAAGATAAAAAAAATAACAGCTCTATTAAAATGAGCTTATTGCAATCGGTTGCAAATTGCAAAATAAAAGAAGTTGTCAGTGTTGAGGCATTAAAAAAATCATTCACTCAATTATGATTTCTTTACAAGCAATTATTGATCTTCCAGCGTCAAAAAGTATCAGCAATCGAGTATTGATTATACAATCGTTGTGTGAAGAAAAATTTGAAATTGAAAATTTATCTCAAGCAAATGATACCCTTTTATTGCAAAATATTTTATCTTCAATTAAAGAAACAACAGAAATTCAACCAATTCAAGCTGAAGATGCTGGCACACCATTTCGATTTTTAACAGCCTATTTGTCAACATTACAAGATAAATTATTTTTATTATCAGGAAACGATCGAATGAATGAAAGGCCCATTGCCTCTTTGGTTGATGGATTAAATTGTTTAGGCGCAGATATTTCCTTTTCAAAAAAAAATGGATTTCCTCCCTTGCTTATTAAAGGGAAGAAATTACAAGAAAATAAAATAAATATTGACAGTTCTGAATCAAGTCAATTCGTTTCGGCACTGTGTTTAATAGCGCCTACTTTGCAAAATGGTTTAACAATTAATGTAAACGAAAAAACTGTATCAGCTTCTTATATCGACATGACATTATCGGTGATGAGGGATTTTGGAATTGAATATCAAAAAACAACAAATGAAATAATTATTCCTACACAAAACTATGTAGCAAAAAAATATTGTGTAGAAAATGATTGGAGCAGCGCTTGCTTTTTTTATGCAATGGCAATGATTGCAGATGAAGCAACAATTACCTTAAATGGGTTACAAATGAAATCTTGTCAAGGCGACGCTTTTATTTCAGAACTGAGTCAATCATTTGGTATTGATACAACTTTTAAAAACAATAATTGTATCATTACTAAAACAGAAATTGACAACTGCCAACTATCGACAATTAACCTAAAAGACTATCCCGATTTAGCCATTCCATTTATTGTTGCTTGTGCAATAAAATACCCATCTGTTCAAATAATTGGGATTGCACATTTAGTACATAAAGAAAGTAATCGAATTGTTGCCTTGCAAAATGAACTGCAAAAAGTGAGTATTTTTTTACATTATGAAAATGATATATTGACTTTTGAAAATAAAATGACTGAATGTAATTCTCGTACTATAAATTTTAATTCATATAATGATCACCGAATAGTGATGTCGTTGAATTTATTTACATTGCTCGGATTTACATTGCACTTTGATATTAAAAATTGTGTTAAAAAATCATTTCCTCAGTATTGGGAGGAGTTTAAAAAATTATACGCAACAAAATAATTTAATTATAATAATTATCTTTGCATTCTTATGCGATTGATCCTTTTATTTTTATTTGCGATAATAACGTTTATTTCTACAGCACAAACCGAAATTCCAAAACGAGAATTTCGAGCTGCTTGGGTGGCAACAGTTTCTAATATAGATTGGCCAAGTAAAAAGGGATTAGATGTAGAAAGTCAAAAACAAGAATTTATTGCCATTTTAAATCAACTCAAAGAAGATGGGATGAATGCTGTCATTGTGCAAATTCGACCAGCTGCTGATGCTTTTTACAATTCGCCTTACGAAAATTGGAGTCGTTATTTAACTGGGATGCAAGGCATTGCTCCCAATCCATATTATGACCCTTTAACTTTTATGATAGAAGAAGCTCATAAACGTTGTATTGAATTTCATGCTTGGTTTAATCCTTACAGAGCCTTAGTGGATGCCACCAAAAATCCGAATACTCAAGATCATGTTACGCTTCAGCATCCCGAATGGTTTTTAAATTATGGAGGAAAAAAATATTTTGATCCAGGATTGCCAGAGGTTCGTCAATATTTTACGAAAGTTGTTTTAGATGTTGTAAAAAGATATGATATTGATGCAGTTCATTTTGATGATTATTTTTATCCTTATCGAATTGCTAAAGTTGAATTTCCTGACTACAATTCATTTGCTAAATACGGTGCTAATTTTGCAAGCAAAGACGATTGGAGAAGACACAATGTGGATATGCTAATTGAATCATTAAGTCAAAAAATTAAAAAAGAAAAAGCGTATGTAAAATTTGGGATCAGTCCATTTGGTGTTTGGCGAAATTTTTCGAAAGACCCAGAAGGAAGTGTTACTAAAGGTGGGCAAACGAACTATGATGACTTATTTGCCGATGTAATTTTATGGCAAAAAAAAGGATGGATAGATTATTTATTGCCGCAACTTTATTGGGAAAATGGTCACCGTGCTGCTGATTATAATGAATTAATTAATTGGTGGAGTAAACATGCTTATGGAAGAAATATGTATGTGGGTCATGGCTTGTATCAAGTAGGTACTAGCGCAAAGCCTTGCTGGAAAAGTTTAGTAGAAGTTGAGCATCAAATTGATCAAACTAGAAGCACCGAAAATATTAATGGGAGTGCATTTTACAGTGCTATTTCATTCAAAAAAAATTTTTATAATTTGAATAACACAATGAAAACCAAATGGTATCCTTCGCCAGCACTTTTGCCTTCAATGCCTTGGATAGATGACGAAGAACCCTTAGCGCCTACATTGAAAATTTCGAATGGTCGTGATGGATATAAAATGTTGCAATGGACAATTGCGAATCCACAAAATGAATCATTGCAATTTGCTATTTATCGTTTTGCACTCAATGAAAAAGTATATATCCATTCTTCAAAAAATTTAATTGATGTTGTTAGAGGAAATACGTTTGTAGATAAATTAAATGACGGCAATCAGTATAAATACGTCATTACAGCACTTGACAGGCTACATAATGAAAGTCAATTAAGCAATTCAGTTCAATAATCAAATCTCTATCATTCCTTTTTAGAAATTTCATCATATCGCATTAAAGTCAGATTCAGTATCTTCGTAGAATTATGACGCATAACGATAAAAGAAAAACAAAAAAAATGGGTTTTTCACCCGGCGTGATTGGTACATTGGATATTTCGAAACAAGGAATGGGTTTTGTGATTGTGCCAGGCATGACGACAGATATTAAAATAAAACGAGAGAATTTAAAAGATGCCATGCACGGCGATACGGTAGAAGTGCATATTTTTAAAGTAAATAAAACATCAAGCAGACCAGAAGGCGTTATTTCTAAAGTGTTGAAACGAGGACAATCTGAATTGATTGGTACCGTACAACTCAATATGCGTTTTGCTTTTGTGGTTCCTGATAATAAAAGTTTTACAAAAGATATTTTTATTGGCGAACGAAATGCGAAAGGCTTGAAAGATGGAGATCGAGTCGTGGTGAAAATTATTGAATGGAATGAACGCATGAAAAATCCAGAAGGTGAAATTGTGAGTGTGTTAACCAATGAGCGAAATAATGAAATAGCCATGAAAGAAATTTTATTGCAAAATGGCTTTTCATTAGAGTTTCCAAAAGAGGTAATAGATGAGTTAGGGTTGATTCCATTGGACATTTCATCGGACGAAATTAAATGCCGTAGAGATATGCGTGACACATTTACAATCACCATTGATCCATATGACGCTAAAGATTTTGATGATGCTATTTCGTTGAAAAAATTATTAAACGGAAATTATGAAATAGGTGTTCACATTGCTGATGTATCTCATTATGTAAAAGCAGGTACTGCACTAGACCAAGAGGCAATAAAGAGGGCGACTTCTGTTTATTTGCCAGATAGGGTTTTGCCAATGTTGCCTGAAAAAATATCGAATGAGTTATGTTCCTTAAGACCCAAGGAAGATAAACTAACCTTTTCGTTAATTTTTGAAATAGATGCAACTGCCAAGGTGCTAAACTACGAAATTGCAAAAACAATTATTCATTCTAACAGAAGATACACCTATGAAGAGGTGCAAGAAATTATAGAATCTAAACAAGGAGATCATCTTGAAGAAGTATTGTTACTTCACTCCATTTCACAACAATTAAGACAACGAAAATTTGATGA
>CANHNT010000043.1 GCA_947461985.1 Bacteroidota bacterium
AACCAAACTACAAAAGCATGGTATTGGAGTACTGCTTATGGCATCACCACTTATGATTTAAAAATTAATAATAACAATGTTTTATGCGTAAGAAATGCAACTCAAATTCCTAATGCCATTCATGAAATAACAAATGAAAATAAATTACACATATTCCCAAATCCATTCCACAATTTTATTAAAATGGAAATTAGAATGGCAAATGAACTCACTATTTTACAAAATATTCAAGGTGAAATAGTTTATCAAGGAAAAGAAATAGAAACGCAAAATTTCTCAAGATTACCCAATGGAATTTATTTTTTAAAAGTAAAAAACCAAACTATAAAATTGATAAAAGAATAGGTTCAAATTTTTTTCAGTTTTAAAATTATCCAATCAATTGGTTGTATAAATTAATATCATCATTGATATATGTATATTGAAAATGCATTTCATTCAGTTTATTAAAAATAGGTTGCAAGTCATTTTTGTTTTTTAATTCTAAGCCAATTAATGCTGGACCTTGTTCTCTATTATTTTTTTTCTGAAATTGAAAAGACGTAATATCATCTTTTTCTCCAATAATGTGTGTTACGAAATCCTTCAAGGCACCGGGTCTTTGTGGAAATTGAATTAAAAAATAATGTTTTAATCCTTCATATAATAATGATCGTTCTTTAATTTCTTCTGTTCTTAAAATATCATTATTACTACCGCTGACTATGCAAACTACTTCTTTGCCTTTTAGTTTCTCTTTATAGAAATCGAGTGCTGCAATAGTTAATGCTCCAGCAGGCTCTACCACCATGGCTTCCTCGTTATATAACTTTAATATTGTAGTACAAACTTTTCCTTCGGGTACCAAAATAATATCATCTAATAAATTTTTACAAATTTCGAATGTTATTTCTCCTACTCTTTTAACAGCAGCTCCATCAACAAATTTATCAATATTATCGAGTGGTGTATTTTTATTTTTTTGTATTGATAATTTCATTGCAGCAGCTCCTAAGGGCTCAACCCCTATGAGTTTAGTTTCGGGGCTAAATTTTTTAAAATAGCTACAAACCCCAGCAGCCAAGCCGCCTCCACCTATCGGTATAAATAAATAATCAATTTTATTTTTTGATTGTGATAATAATTCTTTCGCTACAGTGCCCTGCCCAGCAATAACTAATTCGTCATCAAATGGATGAATAAATATTTTATTATTTTCACTAGCATCAATCATTGCTTGTTGATATGCATCATCAAAAAAATCGCCTATTAAAATTATTTCAATAAAATTTTTACCAAATAATTCTACTTGTTTAATTTTTTGTAAAGGAGTTGTTTTAGGCATGTAAATGCTTCCAAAAACGTTTAATAAATTACAAGCATAAGCAAAGCCTTGTGCATGATTGCCAGCACTTGCGCAAACTACACCTTTAGATTTTTCGTTACTTGTTAAAGAATACATTTTGTTATAGGCTCCTCTTATTTTATAGGAACGAACAATTTGCAAATCTTCTCGTTTCAAAAATATGTTTCCTGAAAATTCATTGGAGATATTAAAATTTAACGATAGGGGAGTTTCTGAAATGATATCTTTTAATATGACTGATGCGGCTTCTATTTTTTCGATTAAATTCATCTTTAATTGATTATAATTTTGGACGAAGTTTTCTAACCTCTTTGCCTGTTAACCAAAGTTCAGAATTTTTAATTTCATTTAATTCGGCTTCTAATTTTTCTCTATAATCCACTTTGCTGCCTTCTTCAATAACTCTTTTTGCTTCTTCTCCACTGGCTACTTTTTGATATAATTCTTCAAATAAAGGAGTATTTAAATCTCTAAATTTTCCTTTCCAATCGAGTGCACCCCGTTGTGCTGTAACACTCGTATTTGCATACATCCAGTCCATACCATTTTCTGCTACTAAAGGCATTAAGCTTTGTGTTAGTTCTTCTACCGTTTCGTTGTAAGCCTCAGAAGGAGAGTGGCCATGTTTTCGTAAAACATTATATTGAGCTTCAAATAATCCTGCTAAAGCGCCCATTAAAATGCCTCTTTCTCCTGTTAAGTCACTAAACACTTCTTTTTGAAAATCTGTTTCAAATAAATATCCTGAGCCAACGCCTATTCCTAACGCCAAGGCTTTATTTTTTGCTAATCCTGAATAATCTTGAAAAACGGCATAGCTTGAATTTAATCCTTCACCTTTTAAAAATAGTCTTCTTAAAGATGTTCCAGAGCCTTTAGGTGCTACTAATATGACATCCACATTGAGTGGAGGAATTATTCCAGTTTGCTCTTTATACGTAATCCCAAATCCATGAGAAAAGTATAGTGTTTTGTTTTCTGTAAGGTAAGATTTTATTAAAGGCCAGCTTGCTATTTGCCCTGCATCAGAAAGTAAATATTGAATAATTGTGGCTCGTTTACAAGCTTCTTCAATTTCAAATAAATTCTCATTTTCTATCCACCCATCCTGAATCGCTTTTTCCCAACTTTTTCCTCCTTTGCGTTGACCAACAATTACATTAAATCCATTGTCTTTTAAATTAAGAGATTGTCCCGGTCCTTGAACGCCATAGCCAATTACCGCTATTGTTTCATTCTTTAATGTTTCGAGTGCTTTTACGAGTGTAAATTCTTCTCTTGTTACTACGGTTTCATTGGTGCCACCAAAATTTATTATTGCCATTTTTTTTATTTTAATTTATTTCTTTTAAATATTGAGATAATTCTTTCATCGGTTTTGTAACAGCCACTCTTCCTGAACGTGCAAATTCTAAAATTCCAAAAGATTTTAATTTGTCAAATAAGGACTGTGTTTCTGTTGTATGCCCAGTTTTTTCTATTACGATATAATGTGGGTCAATGGCTAAAATTCGGGCATAATTTTCTCGAATTACTTTTTCTAATTCATTGCTTGATGCATGATTCATTTTCACTTTATACAAGGCAATTTCTTGGTGCACAATATCATCATCTTCATGAACAAATGCTTTGAGTACTTCTATTAATTTCTCTATTTGCCCTATTACTTTATTAACTTGTTCATCAGTTGTTTTTAATACTATTGTGTATCTAAATACATTCGCTATTTCACTTTCACTGGCCGTAATACTTTCGATGTTTAAATGTCTTCTTGTAAAAATGATTGTTATTCTATTCAACATTCCGACACTGTTTTCTGTAAATACAGAGATGGTAAACGTTTTTTCCATAATTTTTATTTTAATCTTATTTCTGCAACCGAAGCGCCCGTTGGAATCATCGGAAATACATTGCTTTCTTTTGCCACTTTTACTTCAAGTAAAAAACTGGATGTGCATTGTAGCATTTTTAGAATGCCCTCTTCTAAATTTTCTTTTTCAGTTATTTGTAGGGCTTCTATGTTATATGCATTTGCTAATTTTATATAATCGGGGCTAATCATTTCTGTAAATGAATAACGCTTTTCAAAAAATAATTCTTGCCATTGCCTTACCATTCCTAAAAAACGATTGTTCAATATCAATATTTTTACGGCAATTTTACTTTGTAATATGGTGCCCAATTCTTGCAACGTCATTTGAAATCCACCATCGCCAATAATAGCAATAACTTGCTTATTCGGGTTTCCGAGTTTGGCTCCAATAGCAGCTGGAAGTCCAAACCCCATAGTGCCTAAGCCGCCTGAACTTACATTGCTTTTTGTGTTTAAAAATTTATAATAGCGTGATGTCATCATTTGGTGTTGACCAACATCGGTTACAATAATTGCTTCTCCATTCGTAATTGAGGATAAACATTTAATGACCTCTTCCATTTTTAGTTCATGAGTATAATTTTGTTTTTCATTTTCAAACAAAGTATCGACTTCTATTTTTTTCGCATCTTTAAATTCTTGTAGCCAGCTTTCATGCTTATTGATGTCTACTAATTTTGTCAATTCTTGCAAAGCCATTTTTGCATCTGCATGTATCGCAACATCCGTTTTAATGATTTTGTTGATTTCTGCTTGGTCAATATCAATGTGAATGATTTTTGCTTGTTTGGCATATCTACTCACATCACCAGTTACTCTGTCATCAAATCGCATTCCTATTGCTATTAATACATCACATTCATTTGTTTTTATATTTGGTGCATAATCGCCATGCATGCCTAAATAGCCAACATAAAGAGCATGATTTGCGCTTAAAGCACCTAGCCCTAATAAAGTGGAAGCGGTTGGAATATTAGCTTTTTCAATAAATGTTTTTAACTCATTTTCGGCACCACTTAAAATAATGCCTTGGCCAATTAAAAGCAAAGGTTTTTTTGCTTCATTAATTAATTGTGACGCTAATTCTATTTTATTTAAATCTATTTTTGGTAACGGGTTGTAGCTTCTTATAAAATGACATTTGTTGTATTGATAATTAAATAATTCAAATTGTGCATCTTTGGTGATATCAATTAACACAGGGCCAGGCCGACCACTCGTAGCAATAAAAAAAGCTTTTGCAATAGCCATAGGAATATCAGATGCTTTCGTTATTTGAATATTCCATTTGGTAACGGGCATACTAATGCCAATAACGTCTGTTTCTTGAAAAGCATCGGTTCCTAATAAATGACTTGATACTTGACCTGTAATGCACACAATGGGTGTACTGTCAATCATCGCATCTGCAAGTCCAGTTATTAAATTAGTTGCACCTGGTCCCGATGTAGCAAACACAACTCCACATTTTCCTGAAACACGAGCATATCCTTGAGCTGCATGAATCGCCCCTTGCTCATGTCGTACCAAAATATGATTTATTTCTTTTTCAAAATCGTATAAGGCATCATAAATCGGCATTATGGCACCTCCAGGATATCCAAAAATAGTATGTATATTTTCATGGAGTAAGCTTAGAATTAATGCTTTTGCACCACTTATTTTTTCGACATTCATTTTTTAAATTGAGTATTTTTAATGGTCAGTAATACAGCCACTACTTGCATTCGAAACAAGTTTTACATATTTATATAAAATTCCTTTTGATGTTTTTAAAGATGGTTGTCTCCATTTTTTTCTTCTTTCTTCTAATACCTCTTCACTAAGAAATACATCTATTTTATTGTTTTTAGCATCTATGGTAATGATGTCACCATTCTCAATAAGTGCTATGTTTCCACCATCAAATGCTTCAGGACAAATGTGCCCAACAACAAATCCATGTGTACCTCCCGAAAATCGCCCATCAGTAATTAAGGCTACCTTGTCTCCTAGTCCAGCACCAATTATTGCACTTGTTGGTTTTAACATTTCTGGCATTCCTGGTCCTCCTTTAGGTCCACAATATCTAATCACCACTACATTTCCAGCAATTACTTCTCCATGTTGAATTCCTTTAATTGCAGCATATTCATCATCGAAAACGATGGCTTCTCCTTTAAAATAATTTCCCTCATGACCACTTATTTTTGCCACCGAACCTTCATTTGCAATATTGCCATACAGTATTTGAATATGACCATTTGGTTTAATTGGGTTCTCTAATAATTTGATCACATCTTGATTTAATGGCAGCGTTTTAGTATGCTCTAAATTTTCAGCAATTGTTTTTCCTGTAACCGTTAAACAGTCACCATGTAATAATTTATTATCCAACAAGTATTTCATTATCGTGGGTATGCCTCCTATTTTATGAATGTCTTCCATTAGGTATTTTCCACTTGGTTTTAAATCGGCTAAAACAGGAATCTTGTCACTTATTTTTTGAAAATCATCGATTGTAATTTTTATTCCTACACTGTGGGCAATTGCAATTAAATGCATAACCGCATTTGTACTTCCTCCTAAAATCGTAATCAATGTCATTGCATTTTCAAACGCTTTTTTTGTCATAATATCAGCAGGTTTGATATCTTTTTCCAATAAAATCCTCATTGCTTTTCCAGTTTCTAAACATTCCTGATGCTTGTCATCACTCACAGCAGGATTGCTTGAACTATATGGTAACGACATGCCCAATGCTTCAATAGCAGATGCCATCGTATTTGCAGTATACATACCACCACAAGCTCCTGCACCAGGGCACGCATTTTTTATTACTCCAATAAAATCTTCTGGCGTAATTTCATTTTTCATTTTTTTACCTAAAGATTCAAAGGCAGAAACAATATTTAATTTTTCATTTTTCCAAATGCCAGCATGAATTGTGCCACCAAAAACCATAATAGAAGGCCTATTTAAACGACCCATTGCAATTATTGACCCAGGCATATTTTTATCACAACCCATTACAGCAATTACGCCATCATACCAGTGAGCATTTACTACAGTTTCAATACTATCTGCAATTATGTCTCTTGATACTAATGAATATTTCATTCCTTCAGTTCCATTACTAATTCCATCACTTACTCCTATTGTATTAAATATTAACCCTACCATTTCGGATTGCTGCACACCTTTTTTTAATATGCGTGCAAGGTCATTTAAATGCATATTGCAAGTGTTGCCTTCATAGCCTGCACTTACAATTCCTACTTGTGCTTTTTTAAAGTCTGCATCAGAAAAACCAATTCCATACAACATAGCTTGTGCTGCTGGTTGTGATTCATCCTGCGTAATTGTTTTACTGTATTTATTAATCATTGTAGATTTATTATATAAATGGTTTTTCTAACACTTTATGTGAATAAGCTTGTTGAATTTTGCTCGAGTAGGTATCATTCCATGAAAGACTAAATGGATGATTATCTATTGAATCTAATTCTACTACTTCGGCTGCTGTTCCACAATAAAATGCTGCATCGGCACCATACATTTCCTCAACTTTAAAATTCTTTTCTTGATAGGTAATATTTAATTCATCACAAATTTCAAAAACCGTTTGTCTTGTAATTCCTGGTAAAATATTTCCTCTAGAAGGAGTATAAAGAACTCCATCTTTTTCATAAAATACATTTGCTCCAGGTCCTTCTGCAACAAAACCATTTGCATCTAAAAGTAAAGCCTCATCAAAACCTTTATCTTTTGCTTCTTGACATGCTAATATAGAATTTACATAATGACCACTCACTTTCGCTTCAATATGAAAACCTTTAGGGTTTGGTCTTTCATAACTTGAAGTAACCACTTTCATTTTATTAGCTAAATACCCATTCGTCCATTCCCATGCCTCAATTGCTAAATATGATTTTATTCCTTTGCTTAAAGACATATTTGGAGAGCATAGTGCAATGGGTCTGATATATGCATTTGTGAAATTATTTTTTAATAATACTTCATACGTTAAATCAATTAATTGTTCGGGTGTATAATCAAAGGGCATGTGCATTTTGTTTGCAGAGTAGCATAGCCGTTTGTAATGTTCTAATGCTTTAAATATTTTAGATTTTCCGTTGATTTCATAAGAACGAATTCCTTCAAATACAGAATATCCATAATGTAAACTTTGACTGTATAAATCAATAGTTGCATCTTTTGCTTTTACAAAGTTGTTGTCAAAAAAAATAATGGTGTCGTTGTTGTAATACATTTGTTTTTTAGTTTAATAAAAAACCCTCCTTGCGAAAGGAGGGTTTTAAGTTTAGTGATTATCTATACCATCCTTTGTTATTGAAAAAATCCAATAATAATAATAAGAATGATGCTGATTTTTTTAAGTAGTAGTGCCATTTTAAAAAATATTTTATATAAGTTGTTGAGCAAATGTAGTCACATTGTTTTCAAATTAAATACAGGTTTCGAGTATTTTATTTTAGGCCATATTTTTTAGAAATCCTATTTTTATTAGTTTCTGGTAATTGTTTTTTTTAATAAAATGGCTATTGGACAATGATTCATATTGAGCGTTAGTCGCGTTTTAATCATTTAAATATTCAATGATTTCCTAAATTAGAAATCCTATTTTAAAACAAATAATTCCAAATAATATGCTTTCAATATCAATAAAATTAGCCTGAAATGGTTGGTTATATAATTTTATGTTGATTCATCACAATTACTAGTTGTGATGAATTTTTTTAAAAATGTACAAATGGGATTCCTAATTATTTCATTTTAGAAATAATTTCTTTGCATGCTTCTAATTCTACATCGCCAAAATCTAAATGAGTTACCAATCGAATTTTATGTTTGCCAAAAGGTGAAGTTTTAATGCCATGACTATTTAATTTTGCAACAAAATCAGTAGCTAAAAATTGGTGGTCTAGTTCAAAAATTACAATGTTGGTATCTACGGGTAAAATATTTATCACCTCTGGTAATGTAGCAAAAATTGTCGCCAATTCTTTAGCCCTTTGATGATCTTCTTTTAACCGCTGAATATTATTGTCTAATGCAAAAATACCGGCAGCTGCCAAATAACCACTTTGTCGCCAACCACCACCAAGGCGTTTACGAACTCGACGTGCTTGTTTAATAAAATCTTTTGTACCCAATAAAACTGATCCCATAGGGGTGCCCAAACCTTTCGATAAACAAACCGAAATAGAGTCAAATTGTTGACCATAGTCTTTAGGATTTTCTTGGGTTTCTACCAAGGCATTAAACAGCCTTGCACCATCTAAATGCAATGCCATTTTGTTTGCAGTACAACTTGTTTTTATTTTTTTAATTTCATTTATGTCATAAAAACATCCACCTCCTTTGTTTACCGTATTTTCTAAACTGACTAATTTTGAAATTGGATAATGAACATTGTCTTGCTTGATAACATCTTCAATTTGCGAAGCTGTAATTCTTCCTCTATCACCATTTAAAAGTTGAGTTGATACTAAAGAGTTAGAGGCCATTCCACCACCTTCGTACAAATAAATATGAGAAAGTGCATCACAAATAACTTCATCGCTCGGTTGTGTATGGCATTTAATAGCAATTTGATTTGCCATGGTTCCACTCATACAAAATAATCCTGCTTCATATCCAAAAAGCTTGGCAGTTTTGTTTTCTAAGGAAATGGTTGTTTCATCTTCTTCAAAAACATCATCACCTACTTTGGCTGTAAACATGGCTTCCAACATTTCAAGCGTTGGTTTCGTAAATGTGTCTGAACGTAATTCTATATCCATTTGGTAAATGTAATAAATACTACATTTTTATTGACCATATCAATAGAAATAATAAAAAATAAAATGGAGAGATTTCTTAATCTACTTTCTTAAAAATTACACTGGCATTGTGACCACCAAAACCAAACGTATTGCTTAATGCAACATTTACAGTTCGCTTTTCGGCTTTATGGAAAGTGAAATTTAATTTAGGGTCTAGCAACTCATCATCTGTAAAATGATTAATAGTTGGAGGAACAATATCATTTTGTACAGCTAAAATAGAAGCAATAGCCTCAATAGCACCTGCTGCACCCAATAAATGTCCTGTCATTGATTTGGTAGAACTTATGTTTAAATCATAAGCATGATCTCCAAATACTTTTTGAATGGCAGTAACTTCTGCAATGTCTCCTAAAGGAGTTGAGGTTCCATGAACATTGATGTAATCAACTTCATTTGGGTTCATTTGAGCATCTGCAAATGCATTGTTCATTACTAACATTACTCCTAATCCTTCGGGATGTGGTGCTGTAATGTGGTATGCATCAGCTGAGCAAGCTGAACCAACTAATTCTGCATAAATTTTTGCACCCCGTTTTTTTGCATGCTCATATTCTTCTAAAACAATAGCGCCGCCACCTTCGCCCAAAACAAATCCATCTCTTCCTTTATCGAAAGGACGGGAAGCTGTTAGGTAGTTTTCGTTGTTTTCACTTAAGGCTTTCATCGCATTGAAACCACCCACACCTGGAGGTGTTACAGCAGCTTCAGAACCACCACAAACGATAACGTCTGCTTTGCCTAAACGAATGAAGTGAGACGCATCGATTAATGCATGAGAAGAGGATGCACAAGCACTTACGGTGCAATAATTTGGACCTCTGAAGCCATACTTCATTGAAATATGACCAGATGCAATGTCCGATATCATTTTTGGTATAAAAAAAGGATTGAAACGAGGAGTTCCGTCACCAGCAAAGTAACCTTTCATTTCTTCGTAGAACGTACCAATTCCACCAATTCCACTAGCCCAAATTACACCAATTCTATCTTTATTTAATGAGGCATCATCATGCAAATTTGCATCTTTGATTGCTTGATCACTACTAACAATGGCTAATTGCGAAAAACGGTCGAGTTTTCGAGCTTCTTTTCTGTCAAAAAAATCATCAAGGTTAAAGTTTTTAACCTCACAAGCAAACCTTGTTTTAAATTTTTCTGCATCAAAAAGCGTAATGAAATCAGCGCCAGACACGCCATTACAAAGCCCATTCCAATAGTCTTGGATGTTATTTCCAATGGGGGTCAGAGCGCCAAGTCCTGTTACGACAACACGTTTTAATTCCATGTTTAATTAAAAAAGATAAAAAGAAGTATTATTTTGCGTATTCTTCTAAATAAGAAATTGCGTTTCCTACTGTTGCAATTGTTTCTGCTTGTTCATCAGGGATAGAAATGTTGAATTCTTTTTCAAATTCCATGATTAATTCCACAGTGTCTAATGAATCTGCACCTAAGTCGTTGGTGAAACTTGCTTCATTTACTACTTCTGCTTCGTC
>CANHNT010000044.1 GCA_947461985.1 Bacteroidota bacterium
AAGCCTTTTGTAACTGCCGACCGAATTCCATTTACATTATAGGAAACTATTCTCATTATTTTTTTTATTTACAAACATAAAAAAAGACTTTCATAAGAAAGTCTTTTAATTTTTATTATTTTATTGCCTGGAAAATTGTTGTCAAAATATTTCAACTTATCCGCACATTAATTTATTGTTTTGTTACTTTTTTCACTCCAATTATTTTCCCTTTTGAATCTACAAATTGCAATAAATAAACTCCTGTAGAAACATTGTCTAATGAAATATAAATTGGGCTTCTGTTTACATCTACAGCAAATTTTGCAATTTTATTTCCTATCACATTCGTTACATTTACTGAAGAAATATTTTTATCATTTAAAGCAATGTTAATATGATTTGTTGCAGGGTTTGGATAAATATTTACAAAATTTGAATTGTCGAAATCTTTTGTTCCTAGAGGACAAGTTGAAAACTTGTAAACAATGTCTCCAACTGAAGCTATATTCACAGTAACATATCCTATTCCATCTGCAGAACCTGGATGCGCTTTTATATCAACTGTTAAATTCATTGAAGCATTCACAGGAATAGCAGCTGAAGTAATGGGACCAGAATTTGCTTTTAAATTTGCAGAATCTCTACAAGATAAGTTGTCACAAATTTGTGACACAAACCAACCATTTGGTAAATTAGCAGAAACTAGTGTCCATTTAATGGTTGTTGCAACATTTGTATTGTTAAGTACTACACCATCAGCAGGTAGAGAAAATCCAGTTTTTTGAACACAACCAGCATTTTGTGTATATGAAACAGTGTCGTCAACAATAGTAACTTGTGCAAATGCACTGATTGAACTTAAAGCAACGATTAGCGTGAATATAATTTTCTTCATTGTTATAATTTTAGTGCAATTTAATGAAAAATACAAAATTATACCAATTTAATATGTTAAAATTTTAAAATTTAGCGACTAACGAATTTAAATTTCGCTATTAAGCATGGTCCAAAGTTTATCTTTCATAACATTAATCCCTTTTTGAGTTATTGACGAAATGAATACTACCTCTAATTCCTTAGGAAGCTCCTTTCTTATTTCTGCCATTAATTCATCATCTAACATATCCGATTTACTAATTGCAATTAGCATTTGTTTGTCCAATAAATCAGGATTGTATTGTTCCAATTCCGACATTAATATATCATATTCTTGTTTATGATTTTTACTATCAGCAGGTATCAAAATAAGCAATGCAGGATTCCGTTCAATATGACGTAAAAAACGATGACCTAATCCTTTGCCTTCTGCTGCACCTTCAATTATACCTGGCAAATCTGCTACACAAAATGATTTACCATCTTTATAATCTACAATTCCTAAATTAGGAGTAATGGTGGTAAATGCATAATCTGCAATTTTTGGTTTAGCCGCACTAATAACAGATAACAAAGTAGATTTTCCTGCGTTAGGAAAGCCTACTAAACCTACATCTGCTAGTATTTTTAATTCAACTACTTTCCATTCTTCAATGCCGGGTTCACCTGGTTGTGCATAGTCAGGTGCTTGGTTAGTAGCTGTAGCAAAGTTTCCATTTCCTAAACCTCCTCTACCACCTGGTACCCAAATTACTTCCTGACCGTGTTCTAAAATCTCTACTTCAACTTCACCAGTTTCTTCATTTTTAGCAACTGTACCTAAAGGAACTTCAATATACACATCTTCGCCTGTTAATCCACTGCTATTATTTTTACTTCCTCTAAAGCCATCTTCTGCTATTAAATTTTTGTGATATCGAAGATGTAAAAGAGTCCATAAATTTTTATTGCCTCTTAAAATAATATGGCCACCTCGTCCACCATTACCACCATCAGGGCCACCTAATGGTCTTGACTTTTCTCTTAAAAAATGAGATGAACCAGCTCCACCACTTCCAGATTTACAGTGAACTCGAATATAATCTATGAAGTTATCGTGTTGCATAATATATTTTTTTACTTAGTAAAGAACCTAACAAAATTAGTTGATTCTTGTATCAATGACTCCAGAAATGGCGTCAAAAATTTCATCTACGCTCCCTTCGCCAGGCAATTCTACTAACGTATCTTTTGACCTATAGTAATCTGCTACAGGAGATGTTTTAGCATGGTATTCTTTAATTCTGTTTACAATTACCGCTTCGTTGTCATCTGCTCTACCTGAAACTTCTCCACGAGAAATTAAACGCGTTTTTAACTCTTCTTCGCTTACTAAAAGACTGATTACTACATTTATTGGATTATTTTTAAACTCCAATAAATTATCTAACGCTTCTGCTTGCGCAACTGTACGAGGAAAACCATCAAATATGAATCCTTTAACTTCTGGATTTTCATCCAATTTTGAAGAAATCATTCCGATGACTACTTCATCCGGAACTAATTGACCCTGATCCATAAACTTTTTAGCTTCTATTCCTAATGGCGTTTCATTTTTAACTTCCCCACGAAGAATATCGCCAGTAGACAACTGTATAAGGTTGTATTTTTCAATAATATTTGCTGACTGAGTGCCTTTACCACTCCCTGGAGGTCCAAAAAGGACAAGATTAAACATATTCGGTTTTTTTTAACGAGTTGCAAATATATACAATCTTAATGGATTGGAAAGTATGTAGCTAGTTAATCATTAGAAATTTGTTGGTAAATTAATGTAGGTCTGAGAATTGAGTTTTGATGTTTTAGATATTCATTTTTTTGAAGTCGAGGTCTGTAACTTTACTCATCGACAACGGCTATGGCACAGTTCAACTAGTTAACATTTTTCAGCTTTTTTCTTTGTAGAATTATGCACCGAGTCATTCTTAATTATGGAACAGGCGCAACTCTGATGCACAATGAAAAGCAGCTAGTTCCATAAAAAATTTAAGGGCATTGATTCTTTCATTTTGTCATTTGGAATTTTCGCAAAATGAAGTGTATGAAAGTTTATGTAATTTTCTTACTTTTGGGAAAATTTTGACATAATTATGGCTGATGTAATTAGAATGCCTCTTTTGAGCGACACGATGACGGAAGGAAAGATTGCTGCTTGGAATAAAAAAGTTGGCGACATCGTAAAAGCAGATGATAGTTTAGCGGATGTGGAAACAGATAAAGCAACTATGGAAGTAGTGCCATATGTAGCTGGAACCTTGTTGTATATTGGTTTAGAAGCAGGACAGGCTGCAAAAGTAAATGATATTATCGCAATCATTGGCAAACCTGGTGAGGACATTTCTTCGTTGCTTGACACTCAATCTTCGGTGCCTGAAAAAGCTGAGGTTGTTGTTGTTGAGCAAGAACCGAAAATTGAAACTCAATCATCGAAGATTGAATTACCAAAGGAACTAACCGTAATTCGCATGCCATTATTGAGCGACACCATGACGGAAGGTAAAATTGTAGTTTGGAATAAAAATGTGGGTGATAAAGTAAAAGCAGATGATAGCCTAGCAGATGTGGAAACGGATAAAGCAACCATGGAAGTAGTGGGTTATGTTGATGGCACATTATTGTATCAAGGAATAAAAGCTGGTGAAGCAGCAAAAATTAATGAAGTAATTGCGGTAGTAGGAAAAGAAGGATTTGATATTACTCCTTATTTGGCTACTTTAAAAATGTCTAATGATAGTGGTCAAATGTCTAGTAAAGAAGCCGTAGTAGACACAATAAAAGATACTCCAAAATTAACCGAAGAAAAACCGACATCAGACATCGGAAATCAGGCATCAACTCGAATAAAAGCGTCGCCGTTAGCGAAACAAATTGCAAAAGAAAAAGGAATTGATTTACACACGATACATGGTAGTGGTGATGGCGGACGAATTGTGCGAAGAGATTTAGAAAACATTTCTGCAATGCCAGTTGTTTCTCAACCAGTAGTTTCTAATATCTCAAATCTTTCATCTCAAATCTCTTTCTCTGATACTCCTTTAACTCAAATGCGAAAAATTATTGCTCAACGACTGAGTGATAGCATGTTTACAGCTCCACATTTTTATTTAAAAACGTCAGTGGAAATGGATACATTGATGGATGCACGAAAATTGATGAATGCTGCAAGCCCAGTAAAAATTTCGATTAATGACATGATGATTAAAGCTTGTGCAGTGAGCCTTGCTAAACATCCTATAATTAATAGTAGTTGGATGGTTGATTTTATTAGACACAATCATCAAATTAATATTGGCACAGCTATTGCCTTGCCTGATGGATTAATTGTACCGGTGATAAAAGATGCGAATTTAAAATCATTATCTCAAATAGCATTTGATGCAAATGATTTGTATACTAAAGCACGCAATAAAAAAATTCAACCTGCTGAGTTTACTGGTAACACATTCACTATTTCTAATTTAGGCATGATGGATATTGATGAATTTACTGCTATCATTAATCCTCCTGATGCTTGCATATTGGCTGTAGGAAAAATTGCCGCAACACCTGTTGTTAAAAATGGTGCTGTGGTGATAAAAAATATCATGAAACTCACTTTAAGTTGTGACCACCGAGTTGTAGATGGTGCAGAAGGTGCCCTATTTTTACAAACATTGAAAGGATTTTTAGAAAGTCCAGTTACTATGTTAGTTTAAAATAGCAATGAAAAAATACGTTAGTTTATACGTAACTAACCTCTATTTTTTTAATAAGTAAATGATCATTAATCGATAATATGGCGATGGCTTTTGAATTGTCAATGATTGATTCATAGTAGACAATAATTTTATTTTCATAAATTTCAATTCGATTTATTCGAAATTTAAATTGAGGAAAATTCAGCCTTACGAGTGACCAATATTCAAACATTTGGGGTTTTCCTGTGATACGACCAAAAGAATCGGGCATTAATCGCAGTGCCACATTTGAAACCAATGTAGCATCGTCGTCATACAACGTTAAATATTTTTCAACAGTATCATTATTCCAATATTCAACCCACTTTTCTGAAATTAAATGGGCTTGTTCAAGTGTTATTTGCATAATAATAGTTTGTAATTTTCAATTTTCTTTTTTTTAATTTAATATTTCTTTTGCAACTTCTATTGGCATTTTAGGAATATTTTTGGCCGCATCAAAACCACCTAAAACGTTTCGTATATTATGAATGCCTTGTTTTTTTAATATGGAGGCTGCAATTACAGAACGATAACCTCCTGCACAATGGATATAAATATTATCGGTATCTTCAAATGCAGCAATGTTAGTTAAATCAGTCATAGATTGCAATGGAATGTTTAATGCAGTTTTAATATGTCCATTATCAAATTCAAGTTCTTTTCGAACATCTAACACAATCATTTTATAATCGTAATTCAAATCCATAAGCAACTCATCCGCATCAATATCGACAATTAAATCAATAGGCTCATTTGCTTTTTTCCAAGTTTCAAAACCACCTTTTACATATCCAATAATTTTATCGAACCCAACACGTGCTAATCGAATAATGGTTTCTTCTTCTTTCCCTTTATCAGTAAGGATCATAATTTTTGAATGAAACGGCAACATCGTAGCTGCCCACTCTGCAAAACGACCTTCTAAACCGATATTAACAGCAGAAGGGATAAATCCTTCAGTAAAAATAGTTGATTTTCGGGTGTCCAATAAAATAGTATCTTCTGCTATTTCTTTTTTCACGTCTTGTAAAGATAGTGATTTCATTCCATTTTTGATAATTGAATCAATACTATCATATCCGTCTTTATTTATTTTCGCATTGATAGGGAAATAGGTAGGAGGCGCATTTAAACCTTCTGTAACAACAGCTACAAATTCTTCGATAGTTTGATTTTGCAAAGCATAATTATTCGCCTTTTCTTCACCTATGGTACTGTGTGTATTAGGGCCTAAATTTTTACCGCAACTAGAACCAGGACCATGCGCAGGGTATACTTTTACATAATCGGGCAATTGTTTTATTTTTTCTAAGGAGTGGTACATTTTTTCTGCTAATTCTTCCGACGATAAATTTCCACTAAATAAATCAGGGCGGCCAACATCTCCAACAAATAAAGTATCGCCCGAAAACAAGGAGTTGGGAACACCATGTTCATCCAGCAATAAATAACAACTTGACTCAAGCGTGTGTCCGGGTGTATGCATCACTCTAAACGTACATTTTCCTAATTTAAATTCTTCTCCTTCTTTTGCCATGTGTTTTGAAAAAGAAGTTTTTGCATCTGGACCATAAATAATTAGTGCACCCGTTTTTTCAGCTAAATCAATGTGTCCACTTACAAAATCGGCATGAAAGTGTGTTTCGAAAATATATTTAATTTGGGCATTTTTTTCTGACGCCATTTGAATATAAATATCAATATCTCTTAAAGGATCTATGATGGCCACTTCACCATCTGACTCAATAAAATAGGCTGCCTCAGACAAGCAATTTGTATATAATTGTTCGATGTACATTTTATGAATGATTAATTGTAAATGATAAAATTAATTTTTGGGGATTTAGCATGTTGATTAATTTTTTTTGATGTTATAATTTGCGTTTGCTTGTGTGAGGCAAGTCAATGTTAAATCATTGACACAAACATGTTTTGGCAATGTAGCCGTATAATAAACTGCATCGGCAACATCATTTGGCGTTAATGGTGTAAATCCATCATAAACTGCTTTTGCCTTTTCTTGATCTCCTTTAAAACGAACTAAAGAAAACTCTGTTTCGCACGCACCAGGATTGATAGAAGTTACTTTTATTCCATAAGGCAATAAATCAATACGCATACTTTTTGTTAATGCATCAACAGCATGTTTGCTTGCACAATACACGTTTCCATTTTGATAAACATCTTTACCTGCTGTTGAACTAATATTAATAATGTGACCAAAACCTTGTTGTTTAAGTATCGGCATAATTTCTCTGCTGACGTATAAAAGACCCTTTACATTGGTGTCAATCATTACATTCCAATCGTCATATTGACCATCATCAATGGGCCCCATGCCTGAGGCTAAACCTGCATTGTTCAATAAAATGTCAATGGTCGGAAACAAGTTTCTATCAATTGAAGAAATTGCCTTGCGTGTTTCTTCTAAATCTCGAACATCAAAATTCAATAATTGAATGGTCGTATTATAATTTGTTTGTAATTCAGCTTTTATTTCCTCTAAACGCTCTTTTCTTCTCCCAGTTAAAATTAATTTATACCCGTTTTGTGCAAAAATATTGGCAGTGCTTTTCCCAATACCAGAAGTAGCTCCTGTAATTAATATCGTTTTATTCATGTATTATTTTTTATTGAACGAGCGTAACATCTCCTTTAAGTGATTTTGTTTTACCTTCTAAATCGACTGCTTCTAAAAACCAAAAATAGGTTCCTACTTCACATCTTCTCCCATTAATAAACCCGTCCCATCCAATCTTAAAATTGTTGGAGGAATAAACCATTTTCCCCCATCTGTCAAAAATTTTAAAGGCATTTATTTTTGTAAATCCAGCGGCTAATATTCTAAAATAATCATTTATTCCATCCCCATTGGGAGAAAACGCATTCGGCACAGATAAATAGGGACCCCATGCTACAATTATATTAATTGTATCATTTCCTACACAGCCATTGTTTGTTGTGCCTTGCAAAATGTATTCAAACCTACCCGTATCAGATGAAATAAAAATTGGATTATTGACAAAGGGATTATCTAATTTGGTGGCAGGCGACCAAATGTAATTGTTTGCTCCTTTTCCGTTTAATTGTAAAGGAATGTTTTTAACAATTACCGTATCATTACCAGCTGAAACTTGAACTTTGGGTATTTCTAAAGTTTGAGAAACAGTATCTCTACAACCAAATTTATTACCTGATATGAGTCTTACATTGAAACTTTTGCCAATATTCGGAAAATAATGTTGAGGATTTTGATCTGCAGATGTTGTACCATCATCGAAATTCCATTTCCAATAATTCACAACATCGAACGTTGTAGAAGATTTATCCGTAAAATTCATTGGACTTAAAGGACAAAGCAATCCAAAATAATCAAAATCCGCCTCAAATGTTGGATACACTTTAACTATTTTTGATATCGTATCTGGGCAAGTTGATCCTTTGTTGACTAATAATTTCACTTTATAAGTTCCTGTATCTGTGTAAGTATAGGTTGGTGAAAAAGCGGTGGAGGTATCGGTTGTGATTCCATTTACTCCAAAATCCCAAAAATAATCAAACCCTCCAATACTCGTATTATCGAATTTTATTGTTTTCGTTTTGCAACTTACGATATAGGTGTTTGGAAACTCTGAATACTGTGGCATATTTGCTACAACCGCTTTTGAACAGTCTGCTACTACAAATTGAAAATCTCTTTTTACGGTATTAATGATTACTCCATTGCGCCACTCATGACAACATACTGTTACTACAAATCTTCCTAAAATATTAGGGACTCCTGTTATTAAACCTGTTTTATTATCAATATCTAATGTAGGGTTCCCTCCTAATGGAATGTTTGAATTGTAAGGAGATTTGTATTTTACAGGATAAATAGTGGGTAAAATTGCATCTGTAATTTTTGGTTTGGAGCCATTTTGAGTTTGATCATCTCCCCCATCAAATGCTTCACAAAATTCATACGAAAGCGAATCTCCATCCATATCAGTAGCTGAATTATCATAAACAAATGGATTATTTATACAGATAATTTGAGGTGGATAATTATTGTATTTGGCTGAATTATTGTAAATATTGGGAGGAATTGCACACGAAAATGTTGCACCTGTACCTCCTGGATTTACTAAATTATTGACACTGTTGTTTCTGCAACAACGTTGATACAACAATGTATAAGACTTTGTACTTAAAGGCAACACTTTTGTAAACTTAAATTGGAGTTGACTGATGCAAGTATTGGGAGGATTATTAATGCAACTATTTGAAAAATTAACTGGCACAAGGAATTTATTCGAGGCATAAATTGAGTCAACTAAATAAAAATTCAATCCATTATAAATCGTAAAATAACCAAATTCATCTTCAATTAATGCCTGTGGGCTTCCTCCGCCTTGAGATTGAGGCAAGCAATCTCTATAAATATTTACAGTAAATTCGTAGGCTTGTGTAATTGTATTTACGGTGTAACTGATATCGCCTCCCACAATATGGGTAGCTTTTAAATTATTAGAAATAAACAACAAAGCGAATATGTAAATTAAATATTTCATTAACTCTTACAAAAATAAACTATTTCTTGTCTAAAACGTATAAACAAAAGTTATTTATAATACGATTTAACTCTTTTTTACTTTCATTCATAGCGGTATGCCCAACTTTTTCTAATATCTCAACTTTCGCTATTGCTGGCATGCTTGCTTGTTCAATCATTTGTATGTAAGGAATTGCATTGTCTTTTTTTCCAACTACAAACAAAACAGGAACTTTTACCAGTGCTAAAATTTGTGTTGTATCTGGTCTTTTTATCATGGCATGATAATAAGCAATCAATGCTTTTGACGAAATATTGAGCGCCATTGTTAGGTGTTCCTGCATTTCAAACAGATATATTAATTTTGATTCTTCGCTATATAAGTTGGGAATCATCGCCTTCAAAAAAACTTCTTTACCCTCATTTTCAATTAATTTAATTGATTTTCTACGAGTTTCTTTTTTAGCTGCATCGTCTGCATAGGCACTGGAATGAAGGAGTCCAAAAGCAAGTAATTTATGTTCATATTTTTCTGCAAAAGCCATGGTTAAATAGCCTCCCATTGAATGTCCAAATAAAATTATTTTTTGAAAATTTTCTTGCTCAGCAATTTCAAAAACGAAATCAGCTAGCAGTTCCATACTCATTTCTTCATCACATAACTGAGAGCTGCCACTGCCAGGCAAATCAGGAATAATTAATTCAAAAGAATTTTGCAAGTCAACAATTTGATGTTTAAAAATAGCAGCATCTTCGCCAAAACCATGCACTAAGAAAACAGGCTTTCCTTGACCTATTTTTTGATAAAAACAATTTCGGAAACGAGGGCTGTTTAGTTTTACAATCATTTAGAAAAACTTTTTAAACGCTAAATTATTTAAGGTACGTTTTGAATATTTTGACAATCGATATAAAATCAAAATTAATATGGGTGTTATTTCTGCAATATATTCTTGTTGCGCAAATAAGCTGTAAAACATTGAAACAATTAATAACATGCTTGCATATTTAGCATAAATTAATTTTTGAGTCGATTCTCTTGGAATTAAAAATGCAAAAACAACATGCAAAGGAAACGCCCATAACAAATTTCGATTCCAAGCACATACGATATGCTCAGTTCCAAACCACATAAATAACATAAAGCAACCCAACAAACCAAGCACTAAAAAAAATAATACATCAAAATAAATCAAGAATTTTTTCATGGGTGAAAATGAAATAATCAGCACTCCTAAAAGCAATAACCAAGCAAATAATTTGGGTTCATTGGTTGTAGAGTTACTGTTATTTTTTTCGGGTAATAGCTGCGTAGTTTCTTTTACAATGGGACTTCCATCTAATGTAGAAACAGCAAAT
>CANHNT010000045.1 GCA_947461985.1 Bacteroidota bacterium
GTACCTTCTCGATATCCATATCCGTTAGAAACGTAAGAAAATATTTTTATTTTATGCCATCCTGGATTGATGTTGCCAATAGTAAGTGTTTTGCTAATTTTATTATATCTCTTGCCATCAACAGAAATGGATAAACTTCTTCCTCTAACATCACGAATGCGCAACATGCTATTTTTCCAACTTGCAAATGATGGCAATGCTAAAACGAGTACTAACACTACTGTAATTATTCTTTTCATGTTTTTATTTTATGTTTTTTTAATTAAAAAATTATGTTCTTGCTACAAATATATAAATATATTCAGGTTAAGAAAGCAATGAATGACAAATTATTCCGGTGGCGATAGCTGCATTTAAACTTTCGGCTTGACCTTTTCGGGGTATAGAAATTTTGTGCGTACTCAAATTGATGATTGAATCGCTCACCCCTTTTGATTCGTTTCCTATGATAATAAATCCTTCCTGTATAGCTTTGTGCGAAGTGATATTTTCTCCCTTTAAAATGGCTACATAAGAAGGAATTTGTTTATTAGCAGCCAATAAGTGTTCGATATTTGAATATTGAGTTTTAATTCTGAAAACACTGCCCATGCTAGCCTGCACAACTTTACTATTATATACATCAACGGTGTCTTCACTGCAATAAACGGTGTTAATGCCAAACCAGTCTGCTATTCTTATTATGCTTCCTAAGTTTCCTGGATCCTGAATTCTATCTAAAACGATGGATACTCCTTTGGGAGAAATGGGTGTATTTGCAGGAATTTGAACGATTGCCAACACCATATTTGGGGTAGAAAGTGAACTCATTTTTTCTAATTCAAAAGATTGAATTTCTTCAATGAGTATATTTTTTAACATTGGATTTTTTTCAATCCAGTCTTTAGTTGCATAAATGCAATTAATGGTCAACGAGGAATTTATTAATTCCTGCACCATTTTTTCCCCTTCAACAACAAATTCATTGCATTTATATCGATATTTTTTATCTTCTAATGACTGAATATGTTTAACTTGCGCTTTCGTAATCATAACAATTTTGTTGCTTTTTTATATAAACAATACCAGCTTTAAAAATTTACTGCTCATTTTGAGTTTGTTTACTATTTCTTGTAATTATACCAAACATCTACAAAATAATCAAATTTTATTAAATAAGAATTCAATAAAATTAAGCTCCTCTAAACCTATAAAATATAAAGGAGAGTTTGAAAGTTCAATTGTGTCACTCATTACACCGTCTCCGAATTCTCATGTTTTTGATTTAGATTTTTTGCCAAAGTACAAATTGTGGAAGTACAACAATAGATTTCAATATTTCGAAAAAAACGAAAATGATAAAAAAGTTGTCAAACATAAAGTAGAAAAACCCGTGTTATTGGATTCGTTGGCAATAAAAAAATCAGAAAAAAATATTACTCAGTTTCTTATAAATCAAGGTTATTATTTTTCGGAAGTATCAAGTGATGTAACCGTAAAAAATAAACAAGCAAACGTTACTTACCATATTAAAACAGGCAAATCGTATTTAATAGAATCGGTCTCGTTTAATGTAGAAAATGAAGAATTGTCGAAAGAACTAGACGAATTGCAACAAAGTTCATTTTTGAAAAAAGGCATGCTTTTTACAAACTATACTTGTGGTTTAGAAAGAGAGCGAATTTATAGAACCTTACGGAATAAAGGTTATTTTGATTTTAAAACCGATAACACCAATTTTAGTGCTGATACCTCAAATACAAAAAATTTAATTAAATTATTAGATGATCCATTTGAATCCTCATTGAATTTTTCTTCAGATTCTTCACAAAAAGATTCTATAAGAATATTAGTAAATATTGAACAAACAAAAGATAGTACGTATTTTGTAAAATATTCAATTGATTCTGTCATTGTAACCATTATCGATAATGACATGACCCGATATTCGCCTACAGCACCTGAAATAAATAATGTGTTAGATAATATCTATTTTAAATACAAGCGACTACCTGTAAATAGAAAAGTGTTAACGAGGAATATTTTTGTACAAGCAGGTTCAGAGTTTAATTTATCTGATCCAGAAGCCACAATTAATCGTTTAAACCAACTCAATATATTCAAAAATGTAAATTTGAAATTTGATAAACATAAAGATAAAAAAGGAAAATTAATCTGTCGAATCAACTTAATCATTAATGAAAAATACGACTATCAAGTCAATACCGACATCAGTGCATCAACCGATGGAGATTACTTTTTAGGACTTGGTGCAGCCCTCATTTACAGAGACAAAAATTTGTTTTTTGGTGCAAACCAATTAAGTGTCAGAGGCGCTTATTCGTTTCAAACAAGACGAAATCCAGTAAATGGAATACTAGAGTTTTCAGGAAATAACGTAAATATTTCATCCACCCTTGTGTTTCCTAAATTTATCGTACCATTTAATCAAAATATTTTCAGTAAAAAAAATATTCCGTTTACTCAATTGGGTTTAAATTTAAGTTATATAAATCGAATTGAGAATTATACGATTTTAAATTTCTCGGGTAGTTTCGGATACAATTGGAGAGAAACGCCTCAAAAAACATGGAATTTCACACCTTCTTTTTTATCGCTCAATAAAGTTCCCGATGGGTTATTAAGCTTATCTTTTAAAGAAAAAACGCTAACGAATAGATATTTAGATAATATTTTTTCTAACAGTATTATTTATGGTGAAAATTTAGTTTTTCAATATCGCTCAAAACCCAAAACTATTTACGGAAATTTTAATTCTTTACGAATTGGATTTGAAGAAGCTGGTACTATCCTTAGAGGATTTAATTCCCTTTATTTTTCTGTCACTAATAAAAATATAGAACCAATAGCCCATTACGTTAAATTGGATATTGATTATCGAAAATACATCAATTTTAGAAAATCTCAATGGGTAAATAGGGTATTGATTGGACTTGGGAAACCCATGGGTGGAAGTTTAACATTGCCCTATTTAAAACAATATTCGTCTGGTGGACAAGCCAGTATTAGAGGCTGGGCAGCAAGAACATTGGGGCCAGGACGAGCACAAGACAGTACCTATAAAACGAGCAATACGATTATTGACCAAACTGGGGATATGAAATTTGAATTGAATACAGAATATCGTTTTAATCTTATAAAAATGTTCTCTGGTGCAATCAATGTGAAGGGAGCTATTTTCGCTGATGTTGGTAATGTTTGGCTTTATAATAAAAGTGCATCCATTCCTGGAGGTGAATTTAATCCTTCTTATTTTTTTAACGATTTAGCCATTGCCTCAGGTTATGGTTTGAGATTTGATTTTTCGTTTTTTGTATTTCGATTAGATATTGGAAATCCAATAAAAAGTCCTGTTGTTACAAAAAATTATGGCTTCGATTTTAATAATCTAAGAATCAAGAAAGGAATGGTAAATATTGCAATCAATTATCCGTTTTAATTCACTTTATGTCATTTGAAAAAGATACTATTTTGCAAGATTTTGATTATCAATTGCCTGGTATAATTAATCATATTTTGCATGGTGAAATAAAAAAAGGGAAAAGTATTGGGATTCATTTTTTTCAACCCGAAAAACATCAAATTATTGAAATCGTAAAAGAAGAAAATAAAAATGGAGTTTGGGAAGCTTATATTCAAATAAGACATCCAAAAACAAACACTTGGGTGAAAAAAGAGAAAACTTCTACTTTTTTTCCAATTAATTGGACCCATGAGCAACTTATTGAAAAATTGAAAATTGCTTTTCTAAATAAAAAAAGAAAGTACGTTTACCAATATATTGGGAAAACGGATTGTGGTGTGAAAATAATATTTTTTTTAAAAAACAACTTGGTGGTTAGTTGTTTTCCGAAATATTAATGCGCAAATTCCTCATCAAAATTACCTTTAATTCGTTCAATTGGAGGATTGAAATAGCCAAATTTTACATGCGGAAATTCTTCTTTCACGATGTCCATCATTTGCTTAACGCCATATCGTTCCCCACAATCTTGCATGCCAATGTTGCCTAAATACCAATCGGGGTCAATATTGAAATTTCGCCATTGAATTAAATTCAGGTTGGTGTATTTTATGGCTTTTAATAAAGCATCTACTTCTTCAACATTATCTGTTGCACCAGGAAAAACAAAATAGTTTATTGATGTCCAACCACCGTTGTCGGTAACGATTTTCATACTTTCCAAAATGTCCTCAAACTGATAATTATTGGGTCTGTAATAATTTGTATACACCTCTTTTCTGAAAGAATTTAAACTCACACGAATGCTATTTAAACCAGCATCCATCAATTGTTTTACAGCATCTGGTTTACTTCCGTTAGTGTTGATGTTGATACTTCCTTTTTGTGTATGTTTTCTTATTTCAATAATACTTTCTTTAATGGTTTCCCACATTAGCAATGGTTCTCCTTCACAACCTTGACCCCAACTGATAATTGGATAGGGTGCTGTTTCTAAATGAGGCACAGTATATTCAACAATTTCTTGTGCTGTTGGTTTAAACGTTAATCTATCATGTGGAGAAACAATTTCTTCGTCACTTGGCTGAAACGAAATGCAACCCAAACAATTGGAATTACAAGCTGGTGATGATGGAATAGGGCATTCCCATCTTCCAATAAAGTAATTTCGTGCAGCTGGGCAACTATAGCTATTACAACACGTATCGGCCAAATGTTTTACCAATCTGTTGTTTGGATAAGCTGCTTTAAATTTCTCAACGCCAGCTTGAATTTTTACATCATCATAGCCACTTTTTTCTTGACGAATATCTTTTTCTATTCTTATGGCTGTTACATAAAACTTTTCATTAAACCAAGCAGAAGCAGTGTAACAAAACAAGGGTAGCGTAGGTGCATCTTCCAAAGTTTCGTAAGGTGCAATATATAAACCGGTATAAGCAGGAGGAATAAAGGAGGCAACAGCCCAACCCAATTCACACAAACGAAGCTCACCTGTTTCCACATCCATACCAATGCCACGTCTTCCTGGTAATTCGTAATGGTTACCACCGTCTGGCAATTCAATCCAATCTTCTTCATCTACTTCTACAGCGTCCCAACCACTTCTGCCAAGCGCATAAAGACTCGTGTCTTCAAAAATATTACCGTTTCCGTCTGAATAAAGTATGTAAGGGCGCATATTTTTTATTGTTTAATGATTAATTGTAATTGATACTGATTTGAATTGATATTATTTATGAAATTGTAAATTAAGCGTTCGTTTGAGAAGTTATATATTCTTCGAACTCCATTAATTTGATGTCATCATAGTCATGCTTAACTTTGTATTGAGCAAATGTATCATTTTTAAACTCAAACGTTAGATAGTCATTTTTTTGCACAACGTTTTTCAACTCACTCCATTTAATTTTTTTTGTGAAAATAGGTAATTCAATTTGTATTTTGTCTTTATTGAAAATGACATATTGTTCCTGCAGCATTCTACTTTCAATCGATAATAAATAAAGCATTAATAAGGAAACTAATCCATATAAGATAGCAGAAATATGTTGATTTGTTTGCACAAAGTGCATACATGCCATCATTAAAAAACCCGTTTCTAAAATTCTAAATATGCGATTGTTGTTAATATCTAAAAACAATGCTTTTTTAAAAATAGAAAGCAATATCACCAAAATAGAAACAGGTAAAATGCCAACTAAATACATCCAGTTTTCATTGTACGTTGGTAAATATTGTAAGGCGTAAAATATCAAAAATAAGCCTGCCATAATGTGCATCGAAATTCGTTGAGATGCATATTTTCTAGCTTTTTCATTGATTAATAAATAAAAAAAATCGGGTTGGTTATGCATTCGATTTCATAAATAAATTACACATTCTATATAAAATTCGTGCACCCACACTGGCATCAATTGAGTCTTGAGAATCTTCCCCACAGCTTACTTCGTTTAAATCAAATGCGATTATTTTTTTACCAGAATCTACTAATTTTTTAAATAAATATTGAATTTGTTCTGTTTCAAATCCGCCTTGAACTGGTGTTCCTGTATTTTTGCAAAGTTTAGGATCTAATCCATCAATGTCAAAACTAATATACACTTGCTGTGGCAATTCATTAATGATGTCATCACAAATGGTTTTCCAAGTTTCTCCTTCATACTGACGTTCTTTAATGGCGTGGTCAAAAAAAGTTTTTACACGAGGCTCATTATTGATAATTTCTAATTCTTCATCACAAAAATCACGAATGCCCACTTGAACCAATTTGCTCATTTCAGGAACTTCTTGCAACACATTATACATAATTGATGCATGAGAATATTTAAACCCTTCATACGCATTTCTCAAATCGGCATGTGCATCTATCTGTAAAATGCCAAATTCTCCAAATTGCTTACCAGCGGCTTTCATTAAACCCAATGGAGTGCTGTGGTCGCCACCCACTAATGCTACCATTTTGCCTTTAGCATAATAGTTTGTGGCTTGATTGTAAATCCAATTGTTTAATTCTACACAACCTTTGTTAATTTCATCTAACTTTTTTTGTAATTGAGCGTTGTTGCACGTTTGTCCACCTTCACTTAAATCAGAAATAATTAATTCAGCACAATGGCGTAAGAAATCATTTTTTTTCACAATATTTTTATCCAATTCGGGCATAAAATAACCTTCTTTCCAAAAGTCAGCAGCATGCACATCACATAAATCAATTTGATAGGATGCTTCTTTAATTTTTTCGGGTCCTCTTGCTGTTCCATTTCTATATGAAACAGTTACTTCCCAAGGGATAGGCATTAAAATCAGTTTAGAATTATCTTCACTTGATGGAAGACCAAAAATGTTGTTTTCTGCAAGCCCAATTGAATTTGGGTCGAAATTAGTAATAGCCATTTGTATGGAATGAAAAATTGAAATGCAAATCTACAATTCAAATGAAATAATTCATGTATTTCAATAATATATTATTCATAATTTGGGTAATATTATCTGCTATTTTGATTAAAAGGAATAAAATGCCATTATTTAGTGTTTAGAGGATTGTATAAATTATATTTGCGATATTAAAATTTCTATATGACAGAAAATTCAGGTTTGCGATTCGATTTGTTTGATATAATAAAAGTGGGCTTAAAATGGAAAAAAATGATAATTGGCATTTCGATTGCAGCAGCTTTAATTGCGGCTGTTTTTTTCTTTTTTCAAAAAACATATTACAAGGCGTATGGTAACTTCTTTCCTGGTTCAGCGGTAATGAGTGGTCGTATCAATTTGTTTAGAGAATCAAATCAAGATTGGATTGATTTTTTTGGAGGTGAAAATGAGGTAGATAGGGCTTTTGTCATTGGAAATTCAGCAAATGTGGTTTCTCATTTAATCGAAAAATTTAAAATGGCTGAGCATTATGGAATTGATGTAAAAAATGACCCACAAGGCAATCAAAAAGTGTATAAGCGTTTTGCCAAAAATTATGGTATAAATCGATCGGGTTTCAAACACCTTGAAGTTACTTTCATGGATGAAAACTCCGATTTAGCTTCACAAATTGTAAATGAAGCGATGAATAAAACGGAAACTGAAATTCGACAATTATACATCAATATTAATCGTCAATTAGCTCGTTCGTTGGAAATTAGAATGGATTCCGTTTCTAAAGATTTAACAATTTTGTCTGATTCATTAGCTAATTTAAGGGTAAAATATGGCATCTATGATTTGATAGCACCTGGGCGAAAAAATTTAATTTCGAGTCAGCCTAAGGGAAGTGGTTTGCAATATGCACAAGGTTTAGAAATTGTTCAAAATGTTGAAGAAATAAAAGATAGATTAACGATGGATAAGGCAAAATACATGTCACTGTCGAACGAGTTTAAAACAGCTTCTTTTGATGGATTTCCGATGATTCATGTAACACAATGGTCTACCCCAGGTGGTCCTAAAGCAGGTCCTATGAGAACGTTAGGCGTTTTGGCTGCTTTTGTGGGCGCATTTATTTTTTCATTATTACTTTCTATTGTGGTAGAAATATTAAAAACTCAAAAAGCAAGATTTCAATAGAAATGCTAAAAATTTTCAATTTAGAAAAGGTTTTTTTATGGGCTAGCATTATTTTGTTTTTTGCTTGCTTAGTTGGTTCATTTATGCTCGATAATTTTTTTATCTTAGCCGTGCCCTTTGCATTGGTTGGGCTTGTTTTATTGCTGCAAGATGTTCGCTTGTCGTTTTATTTAATGTTATTTTTCATTCCTTTTTCATTTAATATAGGTGAGGTTTTAGATTTCCCAGATGAAATATTTCAATTGATATTAACTTTATTTTTCATTTTCTTTTTATTTCAAAATCGTTCTAAAATAGATATCCGAAAAATCGCTTTACATCCTTTAATCCTCATTGTTTTATTATCTACAGTTTGGCTAGCAATTACGGTTTGTTTTTCAACCAATCCATTATTGTCTTCAAAATATTTACTCAAAAAAATATGGTACCTAACGCCATTTCTATTTTTTCCAATCATTTTTTTTCAAGAAAAAAAAACCATCATTTTTGCTTATCAATTGCTTGCTTTCCCACTTTTTCTGTTGACTGTTTTAATCACTTATCGATACAGTTTATTGGGTTTTAGATTTGAAGATGTGCAAACTCCTGTAGAACCATTTTTTCAAAATCATGTTATTTATGGTTCAATGCTTTCGTGCATGATACCCTTAGCTGTAGCTGCATTATTTCTATCACGAAAATTAAGTGTTCAATGGATAGTTGCTTTATTAACGATTGTTTCATTGTTAGTAGCTACCTATTTTGCTTATTCAAGAGCGGCATGGGTTGCTGTTATTTTTGCAGGTGGAATTTTTATTTCTATTCGATTGAAAATAGTTCAATTCTCTATTTTAGGTTTTTTTGCGTTGGTTTTTGCTGGAGTTATTTGGCTCTCTACAAATAATACGTATTTGACTTACAAACCCAAAATGGATAAAACCATCATGCACGAATCTCTCGAAGATCATATAATGGCAACTATACAAGGAACTGACATTTCTTCTGCTGAACGGTATTATAGATGGATTGCTGCATTAAGGATGAGCCAAGATTATCCTGTTTTTGGTGTTGGTCCGAATAATTGGTATGAAAATTATAAACACTACACGATTGCCTCTTTTAGAACCTGGGTGAGTCGTAATCCTGAAAAATCGACCTCTCACAATTACTTTTTATTTATGATTGCAGAGCAAGGTTATCCTGCTATGATTTTATATGCAATATTAATTTTTACTCTCTTTTTTTATTCCCAAAAAATTTATCATAAACTCCATGATCGGTTTGATAAAATAGTCGTCATTTCAGTTGCTTCAATGATTGGGGCTTTATTCATTAATAATTTTTTCAGTGAATTATTGGAGACAGATAAAATTGGTAGTTTATTTTATTTTGGCATTGCAATATTGGTTGTCATGGGTTTTAAGGCAAATAAAATTTCCATCATCAAATCGAATTAATAATGGACAGTTTAGAAATAAAATATCAACAATGTTTGAATTATATTTTTGAAAAATTACCTATGTTTACTCGTGTAGGCGCTGTAGCTTACAAACCTAATTTAGATAATATAATTGCTTTGTGTGCTACCATTGGCAACCCTCATTTACAATTTAAATCGGTACATGTTGCAGGCACCAATGGCAAGGGTAGTTGTAGCCACATGTTAGCCTCCATTTTGCAACTTAATGGATATAAAACTGGCTTGTATACAAGTCCGCATGTTATTGATTTTCGTGAACGAATTCGAATAAATGGGATTGAAATACCAAAAGAAAATGTGATCGATTTTATAGAAAATTCAAAACAATTAATTGAAACCTTGCATCCTTCTTTTTTTGAAATAACAGTGGCTATGGCTTTTGATTATTTTGCAAAAGAAAAAGTAGACATAGTTGTGGTTGAAGTAGGTTTAGGAGGTTTGTTAGACAGCACTAATATTATTACCCCAGAAGTATCTGTCATCACGAATATCAGTAAAGATCATACTAATTTATTGGGCAATACGATTGAAGAAATTGCCATTCAAAAAGCAGGAATTATAAAAGATGAAGTGCCTGTTGTGATTGGCGAAACGCAAGTTGAAACTGAAAAAATATTTTTCTCAAAAACCATTCATCAACACAGTCAATTATTTTTTGCAGATAAATTATATACAGTGGTTCATCATGAGATAATAGAGGGCAAAATGAAACTCAAAATCATGAATCATTCCACATTAAGTATTCAAGATTATTGGCTAGATTTAATGGGAAACTATCAAATTAAAAATATAAAAACGGTATTAACAACCATTGACGTATTAAAATCGTTGGGCTGGAAAATAGATGATGACATAGTAATGAATGCATTGTCTAAAACAAAAAAAATGACTGGTCTAAAAGGTCGGTTCGATGTAGTTTCTGAAAAACCAAAATTGGTGCTTGATGTTTCTCATAACGAAGCTGGCATTTTAGAATTGATGCAACAACTTGCAAAATTAAAATACGAAAATTTATTTATTA
>CANHNT010000046.1 GCA_947461985.1 Bacteroidota bacterium
ACTCCCGAGTTTTAGCGCCTTCTTCTTTACTATTTTATTTAGGTATCAATAAAAAAATAAATAATTTACAACATCATAATTTATTTTTCGATAAGCCATTTTCGCCCCATGCTACAGACATTTATAAAACACCAAAATGGCCAGAGGAACCGCTTTTTTATGTTTCTTGTCCATCAAAAACTGATGTCAGTGTTGCTCCAGAAGGGAAAGAAAATTTATTTATATTGATTCCAATTGCACCCGATTTAAAGGATGATGAAGAAACTCGTGCAATCTATTTTGAAAAAATAATGACTCGACTTGAAAAATTAACTGGGGAGTCAATTAAACAACATATTGAGTACAAAAAATCATACTGCGTAGCTGACTTTAAACAAGATTACAATTCGTATAAAGGAAATGCATACGGCTTAGCCAACACATTGATGCAAACAGCTATTTTGAAACCCAAAATAAAAAACAAGAAAGTTTCTAATTTATACTATACAGGTCAGTTAACTGTACCAGGGCCAGGTATTCCGCCTTGCTTAATTTCGGGAAGTATTATTGCCACACAAATAAAAAAAGACTTAGTTAAATAATATTTATGAAAGAAATATTTGATGCAATTAGCATAAAATGCAGCAAAATAACCACTGTTAGTTACAGTACCAGTTTCTCATTAGGTATTAAATTTTTGAATAAAAATTTACACAACCCTATATATGCGATTTATGGATTTGTTCGATTTGCCGATGAAATAGTAGATACTTTTCATGATTACAACAAACATTATTTATTTGCTAAATTTAAGGCGGATACTTATGAAGCAATTGAACAAAGAATAAGTTTAAATCCTATTTTGAATAGTTTTCAAAAAGTAGTGCACACCTATGCTGTAGATAAGTATTTGATTGATACTTTTTTAGATAGCATGGAAATGGATTTAAAAAAACAAGAATTTGACAAAAAATTATATGATCAATATATTTTAGGTTCTGCTGAAGTGGTAGGTTTAATGTGTTTACGAGTATTTTGTGAAAGCAATTTACAGCAGTTTGAAGATTTGAAACATTATGCAATGAAATTAGGTTCGGCATTTCAAAAAGTAAATTTTTTACGAGATATCAAAGCTGACAACGAAGATTTAGGAAGAACCTATTTCCCTGATATTAACCTTGATAATTTTACGTTAGCCGACAAAATAACTATTGAACAAAATATTCAAAATGATTTTGATGAAGCGCTTATTGGGATTAAAACACTTCCATTAAGTTCAAGAAAAGGTGTTTATTTAGCTTATTATTATTATACTGTTTTATTTAAAAAAATAAAAAATGTACCTCCTCATAGAATCATGAATGAACGAATTCGGATTCCGAATGTTGAAAAATTTGTGCTCATGCTTAAATCTAATCTTAGACATCAATTCAATATTTTATCATGAAACTTTTTAGCATATTATTTCTTTTTTTATTTACGAATGATAGTAAAATAAATACAATTAGAAATATGTTTGAGGAAGCTTCCATTAATGAAGTGTCTGCAAATAAACTTTTAGCCTTATTGAATGCCGAACCGAATTTGTCCCCCACTTTACTAGGATACAAAGGATCTACGATTGCAATGGAGGCTAAGTATACCGTAAATCCATTAAAAAAATTAAAGTATTTTAATGAAGGGAAATCATTGTTAGAAAAAGCGATAAAGAGTGAACCACAAAATATAGAATTACGTTATTTGAGACTTGCGATTCAAACAAATATTCCAACTTTTTTGAACTACTCCAAAAACATTGACTCAGATAAAATACTTTTGTTGGGTGCTATAAAATCAAAATTAATTTCAGATGAAGATTTATTAAAAAAAATAATATACTTTTTAAACCAATGTAAATATTTATCTCAATCAGAAAAAAACCAAATGAATATAAAATAATGGAAGAAGAATTAATTTTAGTTGACCTATCCGACAATCCAATTGGCTATCTTGGCAAAACTAAAACCCATGAATTGGGTTTATTACACAGGGCGTTTTCAATATTTATTTTTAATGACAAACATGAGTTACTACTACAACAAAGAGCATTAAATAAATATCATTCAGGAGGTTTGTGGACAAATTCTTGTTGCAGTCATCCTAGAAAAAATGAGACTATATTGGAATCTGCCGAAAGAAGATTAATGGAAGAAATGGGAATATCGACCTCTTTAAAAAAGAATTTTGATTTTATTTATAAAGCAACTTTCGATAATGCATTGATTGAACATGAATTTGATCATGTGTTTTTTGGGAACTATAATTTACCACCCGTTATTAATACCGACGAAGTTATGGATTGGAAATACGAATCATTAAACAACATAAAAACGGATATGCAAAAAAATCCGAACAAGTATACAGAGTGGTTTAAAATTTGTTTTGACGAAGTTCAAAAAAGAATGCTTCAATCCGCTCATTGATTACCTAAACATTTTTAAATTAGATAAAAATATACAATATGAATACAATTATTAACATCATGATTACCGCTTTAACTTTTATACTCATGGAATTTGTAGCTTGGTTTACACACAAATACATCATGCATGGTTTATTATGGAATTTACATGAAGATCATCATGTAGGGAAACCAGGTTTTTTTGAGAAAAATGATTCCTTTTTTTTAATATTTGCAATACCAGGTTCTTTATGCTCAATATTTGGAGCTTTAAACAATTATAGTTTTATATTTTTTATAGGACTGGGCATTACCTTATATGGATTGGCTTATTTTTTAGTGCACGAAATCTTCATTCATCAACGTTTTAAAGTTTTCAAAAATGCAAACAATACCTACTTGCTTGCACTCAGAAGAGCGCATAAAATACATCATAAACATTTAGGCAAAGAAGACGGAGAATGTTTTGGAATGCTAATTGTGCCGTTTAAATATTTTGTAGAAGCTAGAAAATTGACTAAAAACAAATCATAATATCAGATGAATCATCTTTATTTTTACATATTATTTTTTTCAGTTTTATTTCCATTTATTTTTAGTTTTCACCCTAAAATAGCATTTTATAAAACATGGAAATATTTATTTCCTGCAATGTTAATTACGGCAATTATTTTTGTTGCTTGGGATATTTATTTTACACAAGAAAAAATTTGGGGTTTTAATAAATCGTATATTTCTAATATTTATTTTATTAATTTGCCTATTGAAGAAGTCTTATTTTTTCTGTGCATTCCTTTTTCAAGTATTTTTATTTATCATATTATTGAACAGTTTCCTTCAAATAATATAATCACTAAATCACAAAATAAAATTACCTTTTTTCTATTAATTTTATTATTTATTATAGGAATTTTAAACCTCCAAAAAGCCTATACTGCAACTACATTTATTTCTTTATTTTTATTTTTAGGCGTGTTAAGATTTGTATTTAACGTATCCTTTTTAGGAAAATTTTATTATGCCTTTGTGTATATATTAATTCCTTTTTTAATTGTGAATGGCATTTTAACAGGCAGTTTTATTAAAAATGAAGTAGTATGGTATGATGACAACGAAAATCTGGGAATGAGAATATTTACCATTCCTGTAGAAGACACTTTTTATGGCATGCTCCTTTTAATTTTAAGTATCAGTATTTATGAATATTTAAGAAAGAAGAAATTTTATTAACGGATTAAATTGATATCGCCCGATATAATTTTATCCTCTTGACTTTCAAAACAGTTTGTTTTTATAAAATAATAATACGTTCCAATATCACAAGAACTTCCTTTTAATCGTCCATCCCAAGATTCGTTCATATTATTTGTTTCAAATACTTTTTGTCCGTATCGATTAAATACTTGAAAAACATATTTCTCAAATTTAACTTGATTGAAGGTTGGTTTAAAGGCATCATTTATACCATCTCCATTTGGACTAAATGCATTGGGTACAAAAATTGAACCACAGCAATTTACATAGTAAAGCGTAACTGAATCATAATTTACACAATTATTGTTATCGACACCTTTCAAATAAACGGTAATGGGTGTTCTTTCTATTGAGTAATTTATCGGATTTTGACTGCCTATAAAACGATTCATATCTGGAGTATACCAATAATAATTTAATGCTCCATTGGCAGATAATTGTATGGTATCATACTTACACAATTCTCTATTAGTGAACGACAATGAAACATTAGGAAGTAAATTCATATCTACATTAACCGTATCTTTCCCAAAACAATATTGATTATTGCTAACACTTACAATATATTGTCCAGAGTTATATACTGTAATTCTATCTGTAGTGTCTCCTGTATTCCATACATAATGTTTGAAATTTTTCACATAGAGCAAAACTGAATCTCCTTGACAGAATGTAGTATCACCTAAAATAATTGGATTTAAATTATTGCTAAATTGCAACGTTGTTCTTTTATTTACATAAAAAAAACCGTTTCAAATGAAACGGCTTTTAAGTTTTTTATTTAAAAGAATAAATTATTCTTCGTCATCAAATTGAAGTAACTCACGAGAATTTTGTAAGATTTCATATTCATCTTTACTACCTACAATTACATTATCAAAGTCTTTCATACCCGTTCCGGCAGGTATTAAATTACCGGTGATAACGTTCTCTTTCAAGCCCCACATAAAGTCAGTTTTACCAGCAATTGCTGCTTGGCTTAATACTTTTGTAGTTTCTTGGAACGATGCTGCAGAAATCCATGAGAATGTACCCAATGACGCTTTCGTAATCCCTAATAAATTAGGACTAGAAGTAGCCGGTTGTGCATTTCTATATTGAACTAATGTTTTATCGTTTCTACGCAACAATGAATTTTCTTCTCTTATTTCACGTAAATTAGAAATTTGTCCAGCATGTAATTTTTCTGAATTACCTGCATCAATAACAACTACTTTATCAAATATCCAATCATTTTCATCTTGGAATTCTAATTTATCAACAATATCTCCTTCAAGGAATTTAGTATCTCCAGCGTCTTCAATGGTTACTTTACGCATCATTTGACGCACAATAACCTCAACGTGTTTATCATTAATTTTCACCCCTTGCAATCTGTAAACTTCTTGAATTTCATTCACTAAGTATTCTTGAACAGCAAATGGTCCTTTAATTGATAATATGTCTGAAGGCGTTATTGAACCATCACTTAATGGTGTACCTGCTTTAATAAAATCACCTTCTTGAACAATGATGTGTTTACTTAATGGAACTAAATATTTCTTCACAATTCCGTCTTTACTTTCGATGTTGATTTCACGATTTCCACGTTTAACACCACCAAATGAAACAACACCATCAATTTCTGCTACAACAGCAGGGTTAGAAGGATTACGTGCTTCAAATAACTCAGTTACACGAGGTAAACCTCCCGTAATATCTCGAGAACGACCCATAACACGAGGAATTTTCACTAAAATATGACCACTTTGAATCGTATCACCATCATTGATGATTAAATGCGATCCTACTGGAATATTATACATTTTGTTTTCTTTTCCTTCAATGATGATGGTAGGAATTTTTGTTCTATCTTTTGTTTCAATGATCACTTTTTCACGTAAACCTGATTGCTCATCCACTTCTTCTCTGAACGTGATACCTTCAATTACGTTTTCAAAACGCACTTTACCAGCAATTTCAGAAATGATTACGGCATTGAACGGATCCCAATTACAAATCTCGTCTCCTTTTTTCAATTTTTGGCCGTTTTTCACATTCAATGTTGAACCATAAGGAATTTCACTGGTAACTAATACCACACCTTCCTCATTCACAATTCTCATTTCACCCATACGAGTGATTACGATTACTGTTTCTTCTCCTGCTTTATTGGTATATTTTGTAGTTCTTACACTATCAAATTCTATTTTACCATCAAATTTAGCAGACATGTGTGAGTCAATCGCAGATGACGATGCAGCACCTCCTACGTGGAAAGTACGTAACGTTAACTGTGTACCAGGCTCTCCAATTGATTGTGCAGCAATAATACCTACAGCATCTCCTTTTTGAGCCATTTTACCATTTGCTAAATTTAAACCATAGCATTTTGAACAAACACCTCGTTTACTTTCGCAAGTTAAAACCGAACGAATTTCAACTGTATCAATATCTGCTTTTTCAATTGCATCTGCAATGTCAATTGTAATTTCTTGACCAGCTTCTGCTATTAAATTTCCTTGATAATCAGCCACGTCGTGTAATGATGTACGACCTACTATTCTATCAAATAATGATTCTACAATATCTTCATTTTCTTTTAAAGCAGATGTTGCAATACCTCTTAAAGTACCACAATCCACCTCACGAATAATTACATCTTGTGTTACATCCACCAAACGACGTGTTAAGTAACCAGCATCAGCCGTTTTCAAGGCGGTATCAGCCAACCCTTTACGAGCACCATGCGTTGAGATGAAATACTCCAATACATTCAATCCATCTTTAAAATTAGATAAGATTGGATTTTCAATGATCTCAGAACCGGTACTACCCGATTTACGTGGTTTAGCCATCAAACCTCTAATACCAGACAACTGTTTAATTTGTTGTTTACTACCACGAGCTCCAGAATCTAGCATCATATAAACTGAGTTAAACCCTTGTTTATCGGCAGCCATCTCTTTAATCAATGTCTCCGTAACACGTGTATCGGCACGAGACCAAATATCAATAATTTGATTATAACGCTCATTGTTCGTTATTAAACCCATGTTGTAGTTTTCCCAAACTTCATCAACCTCACCTTTGGCAGTTTCCAACATTTTAGCTTTTAAATCAGGGATAATTAAATCCTCCGGATTAAATGATAATCCTCCTCTAAAGGCTGTTCTAAATCCTAATGTTTTAATATCATCCAAAAATTTAACCGTTGTAGGAATATCTGTAAATTTAATTACATCTCCAATAATGGTTCTTAAAGATTTTTTAGTTAATAATTCATTGATGAAACCTACTTTTTCTGGCGTGTTGATGTTAAATAATACACGACCAACCGTAGTATCAATTAATTTATTTACAATGGTACCATCTGCCTCACGAACATTTGCTTTCACTTTAATCCAAGCATGTAAATCTGCTTTTCCTTCGTTGTTTGCAATCACTACTTCGTCAGCACTGTAAAAACATAACCCTTCTCCTTTAATAGGATCGTTTGGTAAGTTTTTCTTGCCTTTAGAAATATAATATAATCCTAAAACCATGTCCTGAGAAGGAAGGGTGATTGGTGTACCATTTTGAGGATTCAAGATATTGTGTGAAGCCAACATTAATAATTGTGCTTCCAAAATAGCTGCATTACTCAACGGTAAATGCACCGCCATTTGATCACCATCAAAATCCGCATTGAACGAAGAACAAACTAAAGGATGCAATTGAATCGCTTTTCCTTCAATTAATTTTGGTTGGAATGCTTGAATCGATAAACGGTGTAACGTTGGGGCACGATTTAATAAGATTGGATGACCTTTTAAAATATTTTCTAAGATATCCCAAACAACAGCTTCTTTTTTCTCTACTAATTTCTTAGCCGATTTTACTGTTTTTACGATCCCTCTTTCAATTAATTTACGAATAATAAATGGTTTGAAAAGCTCAGCTGCCATATCTTTTGGCAAACCACACTCATGCAATTTCATTTCGGGTCCTACTACGATAACCGAACGTCCAGAGTAATCCACACGTTTTCCTAATAAGTTTTGACGGAAACGACCTTGCTTACCTTTTAACACATCTGATAATGATTTCAACGCACGTCCACCTTCTGCTTTTACTGCATTTGATTTACGTGAGTTATCCATTAAACTATCAATGGCTTCTTGCAACATCCGTTTTTCATTACGCAAGATAACTTCTGGTGCTTTGATTTCTAATAAACGCTTTAAACGGTTGTTACGAATAATAACACGACGATATAAATCATTCAAATCTGAAGAAGCAAAACGACCTCCATCTAAAGGAACCAACGGACGTAATTCTGGTGGTATAACTGGCACATATTGCATCACCATCCACTCAGGTTTGTTTTCGATATGAGAATTTGCTTCACGGAAAGCTTCTACCACACTTAAACGTTTTAAAGCTTCTGCTTTACGTTGTTGTGATGTTTCAAAAGCTGCTGCGTTACGTAATTCATAAGACAATTTGTCTAAATCAATACGAGACAACAACATTTGTACAGCCTCAGCACCCATTTTAGCGATGAATTTGTTTGGATCATCATCACTTAATAATTGATTCTCTTTCGGTAATTTTTCTAATATATCTAAATACTCATCTTCTGTTAATAAAGTAATATAAGTATCTTCTTTTTCTTTTAGTGCTAATGTCGTACGAATCATCGCATCGGCATCTCCTGCATTGATAACTACAAAACGCTCATAATAAACAATCATTTCTAATTTCTTAGATCCTGTTCCTAACAAGTATCCAATTTTATTAGGCAACGATTTGAAATACCAAATATGAACTACAGGTACCACTAATTTAATGTGACCCATTCTTTCACGACGAACTTTTTTCTCGGTAACCTCTACTCCACAACGGTCACAAACGATTCCTTTGTAACGAATACGCTTGTATTTTCCACAATAACATTCGTAATCTTTGGTTGGCCCAAATATTTTTTCACAAAACAAACCATCTCTTTCGGGCTTGTAGGTTCTGTAATTAATTGTTTCTGGCTTTAAAATTTCTCCAAAACTTCTATCTAAAATAGAGTCAGGCGATGCCAAGGTAATCGTTATTTTATTAAACGATGGTCTTGTTTTGTTCTCTTTTTTGAAACTCATTTGTTTACTTTTATGTTTTAAAATGGACGTGTATAAATACAAAAACATGACTGAATTTCGGCATTGATTTTTTAATTAAAAAACCAAGTCACAAAACTCTGAAAGTCATGATACAACTACATTTCGCTTACATTCATTTTAATACACTTTTCGTGCAACTAAGACCATTAGTTGATGAATTGTAAACTAATATCGGTGTATAATTTATATAAATCCACAGAAATTAGGATGCGAAAGTAAGGTTTTTAGCTGATTATGACAAATTTTAAACCAAATAATAAAAATGTAAAAGTTTCAAAGTAAGGTTTAATCTTAGTTTATTTTCCAATAATGGTTTTCAACTCTGGCCCATTAAATTTTTCTTTATCAATGCCTTGATACGATTTAATGATTTTTCCGTTTTGAAGATAAAACACACCCGGTGTAGAGCCGGTGCCAATCACATCCCAAAATCGTGGAATGTCTAACACAATATAAGGTATTGTTGCTTCGGCAATTTTGAAAAACTCCGGAATTTTTTCGATTTCTTCATCCATAAATAAAATATAAATTTCAGGAAAACCAGGTTGTTTTGCCATAATTGCCAACTCCTTTGCCGTTGCCTGACAGTGGTCGCAACCAGCAGCAAACATGCACAAAATTTTATTGCCTTGCTCTAAATTAACTGCCTTTCCCCCAAAATTAGTGAATGCTCCAAATCGAGAACCTGTGCTAGCTCTAGCCATTTTTGCAACAGGCGCAGCTGCATTTTGAACTGTTTTTGTAGTTGCTTGTTTTAATGTTTTTAATGAAGTGTCTTTTAACGCAATTGTTTTTTTATCGCCCATTACTGAATCTTTTTTTGCGCTAGAATCTATTGCCAAAGACGTTTTACTTGAAATAGAATCTACCATTTCTGAGTAGGCAGTATTGGCAGAAATGCTGGTGGCTGATGAACTAGTTAACGTCGAACTTTCTTTGCTACAAGGCGTAAACGGAAACAACATAAACACCAAAAGCGATGCGCCTAAAAAGCTAGCCACAGGATATATCATTCTATTTTGTCCTTTTTCTTTATCGCTCACTCTAAACCACAAAAACACCAACAACCCTATCGTAACCACGTTTTTCAAAAATGCTTCCAATGGCGTCATCGGAATTAATTGTCCAAAACAGCCACAGTTTCCATTCATGGCGCCGTGTTTCACCATTTCTATCGTCAAATGAATGCAAAACATTACTAACAAAAGGATGGTAGATGGGATGATTATTTTCTTTAAATAATGGGGCAACAAAATGGCTAAACCAATGGCTAACTCTACGCCCAAAAGCAATCGGGCTATATAGTGCGACTGACACCAAGTGGTAATTCCCAAATCGACCAACTGTTTTTCAAACGCCCAAAGCGGAAACATTTTGGCTACAGCCGACAATAAAAAAAGAAACGAAATCAACACTCGTATTGCCCAATTGATGGTATTATTATTTTTTAGCACAACAAATTATTTTTATTTAAAAGGACCCAAATTTAAGACAGAGATTAAAAATTTGGAAGATTATTTTTTTTTAGGATTCAAAAGCCCCAGATTTTTCAGTTGTCAAGATTTTAATATTGAAATTTTGGTTTTTGAAAT
>CANHNT010000047.1 GCA_947461985.1 Bacteroidota bacterium
AACCTCAAAAATGGGTGCTGAAAAAACAAGTAGTTTTATATACATTGTTCCATTTGCTGCAGCCCTTTCTTCCTTCTTTTTTGTAAATGAAATTATTTATTGGAATACGATAGTCGGTGGTTTATTAGGCATTTCTGCTGTTTGGATTATCAATAAAAAGAAATAAAAAGTCGATTCTAAATATCTAATGTAAATCCGTTGTGCATTTAGGTCTAATAATCACAATTTTCATTTAAATATTGAAAATAAATACAAGCTTTTGTGTCGTTTGTGGTTGAGAAATTAACGACAAAAGACACAAAAGAAAACAATAGCTTGTTATTCTTACATTTTATGTCCTAAATGAAGAAACTCATAATTCATAATTAAAAAAAGTTGTATTGTGGCAATCCGGATAGTTATCGGGACAGTGGCAATCCTTTTTGCTCGCTTTGAAGCAAAAAGATTGGAACGAAAAGCGTGTGGGCCACCCAAAAAATTCTTCTCTATATAGCTAGACATAAAAAAGAGGAAAATAAATTTCCTCTTCAATAGTTATTCTAAAGTTCTAAATTAATGAACAATTTTTTCTTCTAACTCAAGTGCTTCCATGCCATTCTTCGTTCGATAGTCATTAATAGCAGCTTTAATAGCATCTTCGGCCAAAACAGAACAGTGAATTTTTACTGGAGGAAGATTTAATTCTTCTACAATATCCATATTGTCAATTTTTATAGCGTCATCGATGCTTTTTCCTTTTAACCACTCCGTTGCTACGCTTGATGATGCAATGGCAGAGCCACAACCAAATGTTTTAAATTTTGCATCTTTTATGATTCCTGTTGCATCATCTACTTCAATTTGAAGACGCATTACATCACCACACTCTGGAGCCCCAACCAATCCTGTTCCAACAGAAGATTTATTTTTATCTAACGTTCCTACATTTTGAGGATTGTTATAGTGTTCAATTACTTTTTCTGAATATGCCATTTTGTTATAATTTAAGTACAAAGTTATAGTATGTGATTTCAACCACAAAAAATGATTCATATTTATTATTGATGCTGTATTTTCTCAAAAGCAGATTCATTTCGTTAAAAATTTTATAAATCAGTTTATTATATGCTTGAACCTACTATTTTTGCTGCATGTTGCGATTTCAGCATTCAGAATATTTATGGTTTTTACTTACTATTGTCATTTTAGTAGGTTTGTTTTTATTGGCTGTCAAGGATAGAAGAAAGAAGCTAAAAACAATAGGTGATGAGGCATTGGTGAATTTTCAATTGCGTAAGTTTAATATGAAAGCTCAACGGTTTAAATTTATATTGTTGCTTTTAGCGCTTTTTACAGGGATTATTGGTCTTGCTAATTTACAAGCCAATGCCAAAACTCAAAAGGTAAACCGAAAAGGCATTGATGTTATGATTGCGTTGGACGTTAGTAAAAGTATGTTGGCAAAAGATGAAAGTCCAAATCGGTTAGAAAAAGCCAAACAATTTGTAAGCAAATTAATCGATAAAATTGGAAACAATCGAGTTGGATTAATTGTTTTTGCAGGAAGAGCGTATGTTTCGGTTCCTCTAACAGTTGATTTTAGTGCGCTTAAAATGAATTTATCTACAATATCGCCGGCTTCTATTCCTTCACAAGGAACCGTTTTGGGTGAAGCCATAAAAATGGCTCGTGAATCTTTTAATCCTAAAGACACAAAATATAAAAGTATTGTTTTAATTAGTGATGGTGAGGATCATGATGAAAATGCAAATAATGAAGTAAAAAAAGCAGTAGAAGAAGGAATCATGATCAATACGGTTGGTATAGGTTCTGTAAATGGTTCACCAATTTGGGATGATGAATTGCAAGAAAATAAAAAAGATGCTGAAGGAAATGAAATCATTTCTAAATTAAATGAAGAGGAATTACAAACAATTGCAACAAATGGAGAAGGTATTTACACTCAATTAAATAATGCAGAAAATGTAGCAAAATCGATGGCAACTCAAATAAATTCTACTGAAAAGAAAAGTTTTGGCGATGTTGTTTTTGCTGATTACAATAACTATTTCCAATATTTTTTATTGCTCAGTTTAGCATTGATTACCATTGAATTTTTTATTAGCGAACGAAAAAAAATAGCCACAGCATGAAAATTATAGTTGGATTAATTTTATTGTTTTGTTCAATTAATTTGTTTGCTCAAACAGCCAATCAGCATATTTATAATGGAAATAAATTATATGGTAAAGGAAATTATAAAGAGGCTGCCAGCGAATATGAAAAAGCCTATCAAGAAAAAAAGAATCGGGAAGCGCAATACAATTTAGGCAACTCGTTGTATCAACAAAAAGATTTTGAAAAAGCAGCTAAACAATACACGGAGTCTGCCTCAAACACTAAAAATAATTCATTGAAAGCGGCTTCTTATCATAATATAGGCAATACATTTTTAGAACAAAAAAAATACGATGAAGCGATTCAAAATTTTAAACAGGCATTAAAATTTAATCCTTTATCTAAAGAAACAAAATATAATTTGGCATACGCGCAAGCAATGAAACAAAAGCAAGACCAACAGCAAAAAGAGAACAAAGACAAGAAGGAGAATAACAAAGACAAGCAAGATAAAAACAAAGAGCAACAAGAAAAGGAGAAAAAAGAAAAAGACAAGCAAGATAAGCAACAACAAGAAGAGAAAAATAAACAAGACGAACAAAATAAGAACCAAGATAAAAGTGAAGAGGGAAATGAAAAAGATAAACCGAAACCAATGCCAAGCAAACTCACTAAAGAGCAGGCAGATCAATTATTAAATGCATTAAATCAAGAAGAGAAGAAACTTCGAGCAAAAAAAGAAAAAGGGAATGGACAACCAGTGAAGCTTGAAAAAGATTGGTAAAAAATGCTGTTATTTATTTTTCCAATACGCTTTGCCGTAACTGCAAAAAATTTCGGCACCCGATTTTATTTTTTTAGTGGCTACTAAACAAACTTTTTGCTCCTCATTTAATGTGATTATTGCATTGTTTTTAAATGAGAATGTTGCAAAATGGGCAGCATCATTGGCAAATTTTGCAAAACAAAACGTGTGCATACAATCTAAAATACTCCCATCAATCATATTCATAAAATAATGATTTTCATTTTTTAGAGCGTGAAAATTGGCTTCTTGTTGAGTTAATATTTTGCCTTTAAAAGTAGCAATCATTTCATTTTTGTAAATATCAATTGCTGTAAAAAGACCTTGTCCGGCATTTTTTAATTGAGATTGTTGTACAAATAAATAATCTATTTCCTTTGCTTCTATTAACTCAATTGGCTCCATTGTTTTTTTTTTCAATAGTACTGATTTTTCTTTTATTTTTGAATTTTAATTTGGTAAACAGTAAACTTAATTTTTTAAAAAAACTAAGCAAACTTTTGTTTTAAAAAATACGTCTTTTGAATATGAAAAAATATATAGCTCTCTTTTTATTAGTCATAACCACGCTCATTGCAAACGCAAAAACTACTAAAATATTATTTGTTGGTAACAGTTACATTTATGTAAATGATTTGCCTAAAACCATTAAAGACCTAGCCATCTCAAAAGGCGATAGCATCAGTTATACAACGCAAGCTATTGGAGGTGCTACAGCGCAATCATTGTGGAATACACCTGCAGTTATAAGCTCAATCGCACAAGGTGGTTGGGATTATGTTGTGTTGCAATGCCAAAGCCAAGAACCAGCATTTCCTCCCAGCCAAGTAGCAAGTGATACCTATCCTTTTGTGAAAAAATTAGACAGTTTGGTGCAGGCTACCAATAGTTGTGCAGAAACGCTCTTTTTTATGACTTGGGGAAGAAAAAATGGAGATGCTGCCAACGCCGCATTTTATCCTATAATTGGAACGTATGATGGCATGCAAGGTAGACTAAGGGAATCTTATTTGATGTTTGCCCAAGATTTTACAGCATCAGTTGTGCCAGTTGGTGTGGCTTGGAAAAACGTTCGCGCTCAATATCCAACTATTGAACTTTATAATGCCGATGAATCGCATCCAAGTATTTACGGAACCTATTTAGCCGCTTGTGTATTTTACAGTTCTATCTTTCATAAAGCAGCAACAGGAGCTTCGTTTATTACCACAGGTATTTCTACAACCGATGCTACTTCTTTACAAAATATAGCAAGTAACACGGTGTTAGACAGTCTTGATAATTGGCAACAATATGGCAATTTGCCTTTTGCTAATTATTCTAAAACAAGCACAAATAAAACAGCAGTTTTTAATAATTTATCAAAACATTTCACTGCTTCATTTTGGGATTTTGGTGATGGACAAACGAGTAATTTAATGAACCCTACGCACAATTATTTTTCTGACGGCAATTATACAGTTTGTTTGACTGCTACCAATGCTTGTGGCAAACAAGAAAAATTTTGCAATCCTTTATCAATCATTACCACCCCGAATGCGCTTAATGAAATAGAAGTTGAAAACGCTTATTTTATTCAAAATGGAAATCTGGTGACATTCAAAAATTTGAATGGGGCTATTCAATTTCAAGTAATTTCAATGAATGGTGAAATAGTGAAAAGAGGAATTGTAAAAAACGAAACAACTCTTTCGTTATATAATTTACATGGTGTTTATATTATTCAATTAATGCACTTGTCTAAACCCATAAAAATAGTGTTGCCATAATTTTTTTGGTTATAAGGTTTTAAAGAGGTTAAATTTTAGAGGAGATAATTTTCCTTAGGTTTTTTCCTAGTTAAAGTTTCTGCAGTAAAATTCTTTTGTTACAGCCTTTTTTTACTGTTGTAACCTCGGTGCCATTCCAAAATAAAATCTTACATAAAGGGATTACACCATATCAATATCTGTATTTTCATCATTGTCTGAATAGCGTTCATGTAAATTTACAGGAGGTTGTTGCGGAGTATGCAATTTCAATTGGACAATATTTACAGTAAATGCAAATGCCATTGAGAAATAAATAGTGCCTTTTGGAATATGATAATGGATGCCTTCTGCAATAAGAGAAGCTCCAATGAGTAGTAAAAAGCTGAGGGCTAAAATTTTAATCGTTGGATGTTTGTGCACAAAGTGGCTAATTGGTTCAGCAGCAAAAAACATCACAACAACTGAACCGATAACGGCTGAAATCATTACCCAAACTTCGTTGGCCATACCGATAGCTGTAATTACAGAGTCGATAGAGAATACAATATTTAAAATAAACATTTGAATAATTACAGAGGTGAATGACATTATTTTTTTCTTTTTTAATTTTACTGAGTCATCACCACTTTCGCCTTCTAACTTGTGATGTATTTCTTTTGTACTTTGAAAAATTAAAAACAAACCTCCGCCCATTAATATCAAATCTTTTCCAGAAATTCCAATACCCAATACTTGAAATAATGATTTATCTAATTTTAAAATAATAGAAATAGCCGCCAATAAACCAATGCGAACCAACATGCCAATAAACAAACCATATCGTCGGGCTAATTTTTGTTTAGCCTCGGGTAGTTTTCCTGATAATATGGAAATAAAAACAATATTGTCTATCCCCAAAATTACTTCTAATAAGGATAAAGTAATTAAACTAACAAGTGTTTCAGACGTAATATTTTCGAACATTTATTTATTTTTAATGAATGATTTACAGATTTTTTTAGCAATTGCAGGACCTTCATAAATAAACCCAGTATACACTTGCACGAGTGAAGCACCAGCATTCATTTTTTCTTGCGCATCTTCTGCCGTAAAAATTCCACCTACTGCAATGATCGGCAATTTACCATTGGTTTTGGTAAAAATATAGTGTATGATTTCTGTGCTGCGTTGTTTAAGTGGCTTGCCACTTACCCCACCTGTGCCTGTTTTTTCAATTACGTTTTTATCAGCCGTTAACTCATCTCTGTCAATGGTTGTGTTCGTAGCCACTATGCCTGCCAATCGTGTTTCAGTTACAACTTCAATTACATCATCGAGTTGGGTGTCAGTTAAATCTGGTGCAATTTTTAATAAGATAGGTTTTGGATTAGGGTAAGATAAATTTAAGTTTTGCAATTGTAATAATAATTCACGAAGTGGTTTTTTCTCTTGCAGTTCTCGAAGGTTAGGCGTGTTTGGGCTACTAATATTCACCACAAAATAATCGACAACAGGGTGTAAAATTTTAAAACAATATTCATAATCTTTACTGGCATCTTCATTCGAAGTTGTTTTGTTTTTTCCAATATTTCCACCAATAATAATATCTGTTTTTCTGTTTTTTAATCGCAATGCAGCAGCCTCTACCCCTTGATTATTAAACCCCATACGGTTTATAATAGCTTCATCGTTTGGAAAACGAAATAATCGCGGTTTTTCATTTCCATCTTGTGGACGAGGAGTAACCGTTCCTATTTCTATAAAGCCAAAACCAAGGCAAGCTAACTCATCTATAAAACGTGCATCTTTATCGAAACCTGCAGCTAAGCCAACAGGGTTTTTAAACTTCAGTCCAAAAACGGTACGTTCTAAACTGGGATGTTTGATGCAATAATTACACTCTAAATATTTTTTACCAACGCCTGAATTATACGCTTTGGTAAGCCATTTCATTACTTTGTAATGAACGTTTTCGGGGTCGTATTTGAATAATATTTTTTTTACAATGTTGTACATGAAAGCTTTCTTATTTAATAAGTTCAGTTAATTTGTTGATTAAATTTTCACCCTTTAAATTTTGGGCAATAATATTTCCTTGAGGATCTATTAAAAAATTTTGAGGAATACTTTCTACTTTATAATCTCGAGCAATGGTGCAACCCCATCCTTTTAATTCGCTAATATGGTTCCAAGTAAGATTGTCTTTTGCAATAGCCTCTGTCCATTTATCTTTACTAGAATCTAATGAAATGCCTACGATCACAAATTTTTTATTTTTGAATTGATTGTATGCTGCCACTACATTAGGATTTTCATTTCTGCAGGGTCCACACCACGATGCCCAAAAGTCAACTAAAACATAATTTCCTTTAAAATCACTCAACGTAATTGTTTTTCCTTCAGGAGAATTGCCCGAAAAATCAGGTGCAGCGGTTCCTGTGGTTGGTTTTTCAGTAGATGATGTTTCTTTTTTTGAAGTGCCTAAAAATCGTTCAGCAAATAATTTTGCAACAGTAGATTTTGGGAACCGTTTTAATATTGTTTGATAAAATGTAGTTACATACGGTTTTTCATACGCAGCATTAATCATGTTTATAGCAAAAAGAGCACTGGCAACACTTTGTGTGGTGTCGGCAAATTTCTTAATATATGTCATGAAATTGGTATTGATATTTCTTAAATCTGTTTCTGCAGCCTTAAATAACGAATCTTTTTCGGGTTTTCCTTTTAAGGAATCTAATACAAATTGCAAGGTGTTAATGTCTGTAATATTTTGTTTTAAATTATTTAAAAAACCTTTTAATGTGCTGCTGCTTTTTGAGCCCGAAACCGTGTAGTCTTCTAACGAATTCCATTTGCCAATAACTGCTGCATCATCGTCATTATTTAAAGCCAATAAAACACTTTGACCTTTTTCAAATTTTATGCGATATAGTTTTTCTTCTTTATTCGTGGCTTTTATTTCAAACTCACCCGTAGGAGATGTTATTCCACTGTCTACTAAAATATTTTCATCAACTGCTAATTCTTCTAAAATGAATTTTTGTTCTGGCATGCTTTCAATTTTTCCTTTCACAGAAAAATTATTGGAACAACTAAAAAGCATCAAGGATAACGAAAAAAGCAAAACGATTTTTTTCATATTATAACTATTAAAAATTTGTTGGCAAAAGTACATTAATTTTTGTGGTAAATTTGTGCCTCAAAATGTTTCGTTAATTACTTATTCATACTTTCAAAAATGATTACAAAAACAGCATTAATTACTGGCGCATCCAGTGGAATTGGACTAGAACTGGCTAAACTATTTGCAAAAAATGGGTTTTATTTAATTTTAGTAGCTAGAAGTGAGGAGCGATTGGAGAAATTAGCCGATGAGTTAAGGTATGAACATCATGTACAAGTAGCCACTTTTGCAAAAGATTTGACGGATTTAAATGAAATTCAATCGCTCTTTCAAATTATAGAAGAAGAAAATATTTTTATTGATTTTTTGGTAAATAATGCTGGTTTTGGCGACTATGGTTATTTTGTAGAAAGCGATTGGCATAAAATTCATCAAATGATTAATTTAAATATGACTTCATTAACCTACATGACGCATTTGTTTTTACAACGAATGAAAAAAGAGGGGAGAGGTAGGATTATGAATATTGCTTCTACAGCTGCCTTTCAACCAGGTCCTTTGATGGCCGTTTACTTTGCTACAAAATCGTATGTTTTAAATTTTTCAGAAGCTCTTTTTGAAGAACTAAAAGAATTTAATATTACGGTAACAACATATTGCCCCGGTGCAACAGCTACCAATTTTTCGAATGAAGCCAATACGAATAACAGTAAATTATTTAAAAATAGAAAGTTACCAACAGCAGCAAAAGTTGCAGAATATGGTTTTATGGCAATGATGCAAGGAAAGCGGTTGGCTATTTATGGTTTTATGAATCGGGTAATGGTTTTTAGTACCCGATTTACACCTCGTTCCATCGTTTTAAAAATTACTAAATTTATTTTAAAAGAATAAAAAAGCCACTAAAAAGATACTATTGGTATTCTTTTTTTAATTCTACAATATCCGCAATTAATTTTTTTACAGAAGATTTTTCTGTTCCGTCATAAAAACCACGAACATTTTTATCCTTATCAACTAAAACAAATTTTTGTGTATGAATAAATTCGGGAGAAATTTTTTCAACAGTGCTATCTGCTACAGGAATTAAATAATCATCTACAGCCATTTTGTAAAGAGAATCTTTATTGCCCGTTAAAAACATCCAATGTGCAGGATCTGCATCAAATTTAAATGAATATTTTTTCATTTGTGCAACTGTATCTATTTCGGGATCGACTGAGTGAGATAAAATGGCAAAATCATTGTCATTTTTAAAAGCGTCGTTAACAGCTACCATATTTTCATTCATGATAGGGCAAATTCCTTCACAGGTTGTAAAAAAATATTCAACTACATAAATTTTCCCATCTAAATCTTTCTCGGTAATTGTTTTTCCATCTTGGTTTAAAAATGAAAAATGACCTACTTTGTGTCCTGGATTACCATAAGTAGGCAAACGTCTTGGATGCTCTCTCATGGTGGTATAATAATATCCTAAAAATGAAATTCCTAATAGCATAAAAAATGAAATAAGGATAACTGCTGTTTTATTTACTTTCATAAGGTGCAAAGTTATTGTGAAAAATGTACTCTTATAAATAATGTTTTAACTACTTCTGTTATCTTTGTGCAAATGGCATATCCTTTTTTTTATGAGCGGTTTGATAGTATTGAATTTATTCAATTGAGCGAAGCCTCTATTCATCATATTGTGCATGTGTTGCGCATGAAAAAAGGCGAACAATTTTGGCTAACCAATGGCAAAGGAATTAAATGTAGAACATTGTTAACGGATGTTTCAAAACGAGATTGCGCCATTGAAATTGTAGAAATGATTGTTGAAGAAAAACCTTCAAATAATTTTCATTTAGCCATTTCGTTCACAAAAAATCCTTCAAGAATAGAGTGGTTGTTAGAAAAAACGACCGAAATTGGGGTTGCCGAAATAACCCCTTTGATTACTAAACGAAGTGAAAAAATATTTTTTAAAAAAGAACGATTTGAAAAAATAGTGGTTTCAGCTATGTTGCAATCTCAACAAACCTTTTTGCCCATAATAAATGAACCAATTTATTTTGAAGAAATATTGAAATCAACAGAACCTATAAAGCTTATTGCGCATTGTTTAGAAAATGAAAAAAAAGCCATGAACGATGTGTTAAAAGAAAATCAATCGACTATTATATTAATTGGACCCGAAGGCGACTTTACGCCCGAAGAAATTCATGCAGCCATACAAAATAATTTTATACCAGTAAGCTTAGGAAATAAACGGTTACGAACCGAAACAGCAGGATTGTATGCTTGTGTAGTTTTTAACAGTTTGTAATATTCTAGTTTGTTATATTTACATTTCAAATGAAAAAAATTATTTTATTTATATCGTTCATATTTACAACACAATTTCTTTTTGCTCAAAAAATGAAATTAGGATTGTTGGTTTATGGCGGTGGAGGCGATTGGTATGCAAATCCAACAGCATTAAAAAATTTAGCCAAGTTTTCAAACCAACAATTAGGAACCAATTTTGATGCTACAGAAGGACAGGTAGAGGTTGGTAGCAAAGAATTGTTTAATTATCCTATTGTATTTGC
>CANHNT010000048.1 GCA_947461985.1 Bacteroidota bacterium
TAAATTGTTTTATGCTTATTAACATTCGTGTATAAGTTTTTTTACAAAAAATTTCTTCTACTAAAAATAAATAACTATAATTGTATTGCAAAATATCTTACTAACCCATAAATTCAAAAAATCCGAGTGTGTCAATCATTCGGTTTTTTTTTGCCTATCTCTCAATGGTCTTATTCATCAACGTTACAAGGGATTTATTTTTTTAATTTTATAATAATATTTTATTTATTTGAAAAAAATAAAAAACATTTTTGAAACATTATTTTTTCATTTTTATTAAAATATTTTTTCAAAATAAATTTTTAACAAAAAAATAGTTCTACTGCTTACATATTATTGATTTAATTTTAACCTCTAAAAAAATAGTTATTATGCTTTATTCGATGACGGGTTTTGGACGAACAGAATTTAATGTGAGTGAATATATTTGCTCCTTAGAAATTCGTTCTCTAAATGGAAAACAATTTGAGATTAACACAAAAATTCCTCCAATTTTAAAATTGTATGAAATTGAATTGAGAAACATTGTACAGCATCAATTAACGAGAGGCAGTGTTGAAGTTTCTATTTATTTAAAACAACATGGAATTTCTAAACCAGTTACTGTAAATGTTGATTTAGCTAAATATTATTTTAACGCCATTACTGAAATTGCGAACGAATTAAATTTGGAACAAAAAGACATTTTACCTACGTTGATGCGAATGCCTGAAATAGTTTCATCTGTGAATGATACTTTAGATGAAGCACATTGGAAACTAATAGCAGCAAAGGTTGTAGAAACGTGTGAAATACTAAATAATCATCGTCGTCAGGAGGGAGTGATGTTGACCAGGCATATTGAAAATAATATTTTAAAAATTAAGTCGCTTTGTCTATCAGTAGATCCTTTTGAGAAAAATAGAACAGAACGAGTTCGTGAAAAATTACACCAATCATTAAATGATTTTTTACAAACAGGCAATGCAGACAAAAATCGTTTAGAGCAAGAAATTATTTATTACATTGAAAAATTTGATATTACAGAAGAAAAAAATCGCTTGTTGCATCATTGCGACTATTTTGCAGAGCTAATGAACGAAGAAATTAACACCAAGGGGAAAAAACTAGGATTTTTATTGCAAGAAATTGGGAGAGAAATTAACACCATGGGTTCAAAAGCAAATGATGTAGACATTCAAAAGTTAGTAGTCGATATGAAAGATGAATTGGAACAAGCAAAAGAACAATTATTAAATGCATTATAATTTAAATATGAAAACTATTTTATTTTCAATTTTATTTTTTTCAATAACTTACACTTCTTGTGTTCCATCCAATGTGTTTGAAAAAAATGTGGCTATTCCTAATTGTAAATGGAAAAATGAATTTAAGCCATCGTACGAATTTGAGATTGCGGATACGGCTTCAGACTATTCTCTTTTTTTAACGATGCGCCATACCGATGCATATCAATACGCCAATATTTGGTTAAATATTAAAACAAAAATGCCAGATGTAAAAGAGTACACCTCAATGCGAATAGAAGTGCCTTTGGCCCAAGAAAATGGAAAATGGTTAGCTCGAAAATCAATGAATGAAATTTATGAACATAAAGCATCTTTAACAGGAGGTGGAGCTATTCATTTTACTAAAAAAGGCATTTATACAATTAAATTAGAGCAAATAATGCGTGTAAACCCACTCACAGAAGTCATGAGTGTTGGAATTCGTTTAGAAAAAATAGTTCAATAAATTTACCATCCAACATTCATTATTAAACATTCAATACGATGTTATCTCAAATAAAAACAACAGAATTGGTGAAAAAATACGGCAATCGTACCGTAGTAAAAAAGGTTTCGATAGAAGTTAAACAAGGTGAAATTGTAGGATTGCTTGGACCCAATGGTGCTGGCAAAACCACTACATTTTACATGACTGTAGGATTAATAAAGCCGGATGAAGGGGAGGTGTTTTTAGACGATAAAAATATTACTAAAATGCCCATGTATGAACGCGCTCAGTTGGGGATTGGTTACCTTCCTCAGGAAGCCAGTATTTTTAGAAAAATGAGTGTCGAAGACAATATTATTGCGGTGTTAGAAATTACTAAATTATCAAAACAAGAGCAAAAAGATAAGTTAGAAAGTTTGTTAAGTGAATTTCGATTAACGCATGTGCGAAAAAGTATGGGAGATGTTTTAAGTGGTGGAGAGCGACGTAGAACAGAAATTGCTCGTGCATTAGCAATGAGTCCAAAATTTATATTATTAGATGAGCCGTTTGCTGGTATTGATCCCATTGCAGTAGAAGATATTCAGTTAATTGTGGAGCAGCTAAAATTTAAAAATATAGGTATTTTAATAACAGACCATAATGTGCAAGAAACACTTTCGATAACAGATAGGGCCTACCTTTTATATGATGGAAATATATTAAAATCGGGCACTGCTGAAGAATTAGCATCGGATGAACAAGTTCGAAAATTATATTTAGGACAAAACTTCGAATTAAGACGAAAAGTAAAAATAGTCGTTTAGGACTCGGGATTATTTGATGAAAAATACAAATGATTCATTTCTAACCACTAACAACTATTCACTAATTGTAAATCCGATAAATAATATTATTTTTGTCGTTCGAGTACATTATTCGAAATGTTAAATTATTATGAAAATATTAAATCCTGCTTTAAAGAGTTTTATCAAATTACGTTGGAGTGGTATTGATAATTTTTTATTGAATCCTGAAAGCACACAAGCTATGGTTTTCAATAGCCTCATTCATAATGGTCAATTTACTGAGTTTGGGAAAAAGTATAACTTTCAACACATTAATAGTTTAAAAGATTTTAAATCTATCGTTCCCATTCATGATTATGATGATTTGAAACCGTATATTCAAAAAATGATGGAAGGTTCGCAAAATGTTTTGTGGAATTCTCCAATCACCTGGTTTGCAAAATCGAGTGGAACTACATCTGATAAAAGTAAATTTATCCCCGTTAGTAACGAAGCTATAGAAGAAGGCCATTTTAAATCTTCTAAAGATGTATTGGCCTTATATTATCATAACTTTCCACAATCGGGCATATTATCTGGGAAATGCTTAACATTGGGTGGGAGTCATCAAGTCAATCAGCTAAGTGGAGATTCTTATTATGGTGATTTGTCGGCAGTGATGATTCAAAATATGTCGCATTTTACACAATTACTTCGTACACCCGACATATCAATTGCATTGATGCATGAATGGGAAGAAAAGATAGATAAAATGGCGCAAAGTACCATTTTAGAAGATGTGACGATGATTGCTGGCGTTCCTACTTGGACCATAGTATTAATTAAGAAAATTTTTGAAATTACGGGTAAAAATAATTTACATGATATTTGGCCAAACCTTGAATTATACATGCATGGTGGAGTAAATTTTACTCCCTATGAGCAACAATTCAAAAAGCTAATTCCATCCCGAAATATGAATTATTTAGAGACGTATAATGCTTCAGAAGGTTTTTTTGCAGCACAGGACGTTATTGGAAGAGATGGCATGTTGTTGTTTTTGAATCATGGAATATACTATGAGTTTATGCCGATTGAAGAACAAGGTAAAACAAACCCCGAAACATTGTCATTAGAGGAAGTAGAAATGGGTAAAAATTATGCACCAATTATCTCAACAAATTCTGGATTGTGGCGCTATATTATTGGAGATACCATTCAATTTGTATCTACGAATCCGTTTAGAATAAAGGTTTCCGGACGATTAAAACATTTTATTAATGCATTTGGTGAAGAGTTGATTATTGACAATTCTGATTATGCGATTGCAGAAGCAAGTAAATACTGTAACTGCGCCGTGAGTGATTATACGGCTGCTCCTGTTTATTTTAGTGATGGTGGAAATGGTTGTCACGAATGGGCTATTGAGTTCGAACAAGCTCCAGAAAATCAAAGTTTATTCAATGAAATTTTAGATAAAAAATTACAAGAAATAAATTCAGATTATGAAGCCAAACGTTATAAAAGTATTGCTTTAACTGAGCCCAAAATAAATATTTTGCCTAAAGGTTCTTTCAATCATTGGTTAAGACGTAAAGGTAAATTAGGTGGACAACATAAAGTGCCTCGTTTAAGCAACGACCGAACTATTTTAGAAGAAGTATTAGCAAGTTTATAGTTTTTATTTTTGTCATCAGCTGAAAGGCTTGACTCATCTCAATTGCACCTGTTCCGTTATTCGGAATAGAACACTTCAACTGCATTTTCATTATTTTATAATATACTTTTTTTAGAAATATTTTTTATTTTAATGAGGCTTCAATCATTTTATCGGCAAATGATCCTTCAAAAAATTTACCATTCATATTAAAAATCAATTTTGAAAATTCCGTTTTTAAAGAAGATAGAATTAACGCATTTACTTTTTGGTCCTCAATTATTTTAGCATCTATTTTATTTGTCTTCATCAATTTAAGTAACTCAAAATGCATTTTTTCTGTCAGTTTAAACTCACTGTGAAATTGTTGTATTGATTTATATCGATTGAAATCATTTTTATTAAAATAAAAATATTTTTGCGTAAACAATTCAGCAATATGTTTCGTGTAAAAGTAAATGAGCTTATGATTATAACTTGTATCTAATCTAACAAATATATCTGGACTGATTCCTTGGTTTGCAAAAACTTCTCTTTTTTTCAGAGAATAATACTTCTTTTTGGCAGTATTTTTAATGGTATCAAATGCTGTTAATTTGCCTTGTTTAAATCGTGATTCTATATCTTCATCATATTTTTCTTTTCCGTCAACATATGATTTTTGAATGCATCTTCCACTGGGTAAAAAGTAACGAGCCACCGTTATTCGAATGGCAGAATGGTCTGGCAATTCAAATTGTTCTTGCACCAAGCCTTTGCCATAACTCCTGCGTCCAATAACCGTTCCTCTGTCTAAATCTTGAACAATACCAGCTAAAATTTCACTTGCCGAAGCAGCGTATTCATTAATTAAAATAGTCACTTTTCCTTGCTCAAATTCTCCTTTAACATTGCTAACAATGGAGTCTTTGTTGTTTTTACCAATTGTAGAAACGAGAGTGTGTGTGCCAGGTATTAATTCATCTGCAATTTGGGCTACAGCATCCATATATCCGCCAGGATTGTCTCTAACGTCAATAATTAAGTGGCTTATTTTTTGGTTTACTAAATAGGTTAGGGCATCTTTAAATTCTGTATAGGTCGTTTCACTGAAAACTTTTATAGATATATAGCCTGTGGTATCATTTATTTTAAAATAAGCTTGAACACTTTTAATCGGCACAATTCCTCTTTTGATGGTAACTTCCTCCAATTTATTATTTAAATGAAGGACTTTCAATTTGAGTAATTTATTCTCCTCTCCTCGAATTTTATTAATAATTTCTTCATCACTTAACATTTTCCCAGAAATAATGTTGGAGTCAACTTGAATGATTTTATCACCAGGAAAAAGACCTTTGTTTTCACTTGGACCATCCGATATAATCGAGGAAATGTACACCGTATCTTGAAATGAAAAAAACGAAACTCCAATTCCAAAAAAAGATCCAGATAATTGTTCGTTTGACCTCGTTAACTCTTGTTTCGGAATGTAAATAGTATGTGGATCGAGTGTTTTTAAAATGCCTTCAATGCCATTTTTATTAAGGGTTTCAATGTCTATGCTGTCTACATATTCTCTTGCAATTAAATCAATCAGTTCATTTAAATTAGCATTTGAATTGGTTGATTTAGGCGTAAATGACTTTGACAGCTTAAAGCCCAAAAACATTCCAATGATTAAAACAATAGAAAATAAAAAAGGGAGTAAGAAAAATGATTTAGTTTGTTTTTCCACAAAGAAAATAAATAGGATTATTTCACGGTCAGTATTTTGGCAACACCTGTTGTGTCAGTTCCATCTAAACTCCACGTTAATAAATATACAGATTGATTTCCGATGGTTGTAGGAACAAAGTAATTGTGTTTATTAATGCTATCGAAAGTGAACGCACCAGGTATAATCCATTTAAATTTGCTATAATTTTCGGAGCAATTTAATAAATATACGGTGTCATTTACTTTTGCTGTATTTTTTGAAAAAGTAAAACAAGCTTTTAGAGGACCTGCTTTTTTATTGCATGCAGAAAAACCGATGACAGCTAAAATGGATAAACCTAAAAAAAGTCCTTTCATGAGAATAATGTTTGTTTTCAAAAGTTAAAAGTAATTGATTTTTATATATTCTAAAAATGAATTTTACAATATTAATTGTGCTCGAGACTTTAATATTGCTGGGTTAATATCAAAAACGTAATTGATTATTGATATATTGGGGAGTAATTTCAATAATTCACTGTGAAAATTATGTCTTTCATGACCGCCTTTTATCATCCAAATATAATCGATATTCTTAGCTTCAGGTATTAAATAATGGGGTTGGTTTCTATTGCAATAAATAATATGTTCTCGGAGTTTATTGGTTTCTTCATAAGCATAAACCGAAAAGTAGATGTCTTTTATTTTTTTTTCGTGCGAATGATTAACTTTAAAATCTACATTGATTGATTGATTTAAATGCCAAATCAATTGAAATGAGGGCTTGGGAGATACAATGCCAATTAATAAAACATCTTCAAAGAAATCTTCTTCAATGTAAGCAGTATTTAAAATTAATTTTTGAGTTTTTGCCATGTGTTGTTACGGTTTCCAATAATTTTTTTCAAAATTAATGATTTGGTTGTCATTTATTTCAATTTTTTCGGCTTCTAATAATTCTTGCATAAGCGTAGGAGAGGCAAAATGATGTCGACCGGTTAATAATCCATTTCGATTTACAACACGATGAGCAGGCACTTTTGGTTTTGCTGTATGGCTGGCATTCATAGCCCAACCCACCATTCTTGCTGTTGTTCTTGCACCAATGGCGTCCGCTATTGCACCATAAGAAGTAACCTTGCCTTTGGGTATTTTACGAACGATTTCATAAATTTTCTCTATCCAATCAATATTTCTTATTTTGATTTCTTTTGACATTTATTCTCTTTTTGACGCTCAATAAAATACTGTTTTTTATCTAAATCAATCACATTTTTGTACTCATAAGGGCAATGCAAGCAACCGTTTCCACAGCAATAGCCCCGTTTTAAATGCATTTCTTCTGTAAATACAAATAAACCCTTTTCAGGTTCATCATCATTAAACATGAGTTTCTTCACTTAAATCTTTTTTAGGAGGGATTACAATTTTTTCCTTGGGCAGTCTAAAACTTATATAATGGATTGTTCTATGATCAATCAAGTGCATTCCTTCATAAAAAGTTTGAATATTTAAAGGAAATGCTGGCGTACCATTTACATAAATATTTTCGATGTCTTGCACAATTTCACATTTTTGAAATTCAGTAACTTCTTGTGTAAAAGCATACAATTCATCAGAATCGGTTTTTAATTGCACGATGCCATTTTCTTTTAATAATTGCTGATAAATGGCTAAAAACTTATGGTGTGTTAATCTATTTTTAGCTTTAGATTCCCTTAAAAATGGATCTGGGAAGGTTATCCAAATTTCTGAAATGCTATTATTTGCAAAAAAATCTAAAATTTGCTCAATTTTTATACGTAGAAAAGCCACGTTGTGTACCCCTTCTGTTAGTGCCATTTTTGCACCCACAAACATTCTATTCCCTTTAATATCTACCCCAATGAAATTTTTATCAGGAAACGCTTTTGCTAAATTTACAGAATATTCACCTTTGCCACAAGCCAACTCTAACACAATTGGGTTTTCGTTTTTAAACACTTCCGACGACCATTTGTCTTTAAAGTTTTCAGGAAATTCAAACACATTGTCAAATTCTTTTATTGCAGCAAATCGAAATAATTTTTTTCCTTTCATATTTGGCAAATATAGTAGTGAGTTTTCAGTTGTAGGTTGTAAGGGGTATATTTTTTGGTAATTTGCAGAAGAAAAAGCTGAACAACGTTGAATAGTTGAATGGAGCGTTTCCGAATAACGGAACAGGCGCAACGAAGATGATAAAAGAGTAAGGCATTGACCTCAAAAAAATGTATTTTATTCTTTTGTAGTTTAGCATTTTGAAATAGAAAGATAATTTGTAGATTTGCCAAGCAATAAAAAGAAAGAATCATGCAAGCAGATTTAGATAAAATAGTAAAAGACACCAATGACAATATGAGCCGTGCAATCACTCATTTTGAAGCTGAGGTATTGAAAATTAGAGCAGGAAAAGCAACGCCATCGATGTTAGATGGTTTAACGGTAGATTATTACGGAGCGCCAACACCAATTGCACAAGTTGCCAATTTACAGGTGGTAGATGCCAGAACATTGACGATTCAGCCTTGGGAAAAAAACATGATGGCACCCATTGAGCGTTCTATTATGCAAGCTAATTTGGGTGTAACCCCTCAAAATGATGGAATTATTATTAAATTATTTATGCCTCCAATTACAGAAGAACGAAGAAAAGAGTTTGTGAAAAAAGCCTATGCAGAAGGCGAAACGGCAAAAATTGCTATCCGAAATATAAGAAGAGATGGCATGGAGGCAGTAAAAAAAATGCAAAAAGATGGATTGAGTGAAGATGCTGCTAAGGAAACAGAAGCAAGGGTGCAGGGGATTACAGATAAAAAAATTATTGAAATTGATACGCATTGCGCTGCTAAAGAAAGGGAATTATTAACGGTTTAAGCCATGCTAGAAACGATTCAAGCATATTTAAAAGATAATTGGGTGTTGGCTATTTCAACACCCATTTATATTATACTGATTACGTTTGAAGTAATATTGAGTAATTATCAAAAAAGAAATTACTATTCGATTAATGAAACGTTGATCAATATTTGGTTGAATATTGCCAATGCGAGTTTGGGTTTGGCTGTAAAGGGAATGACATTGGTATTTATGCTGTGGATAGGTCAATTTAATATTTTGCATGTTTCTAACCCTTATTTATATTGGATTTTATTGTTTTTTATGGTTGATTTAAGTTTTTATTTCGAACATAGATGCGAACATTTTTCAAGAGTATTGTGGGCCGTGCATGTTACCCATCATTCATCACAAGAGTATAATTTAACCACTGGTTTTCGCTCCTCGGTTTTTCGTCCTTTTGTAAATTTTTGGTTCTTTATTCCTTGGGTTTTACTTGGTTTTAATCCGTTAGATATATTATTGATGGATGCAATTTGTCAGATTTATGGGATTATGGTGCATACACAATATGTTCGAAAAATGCCCAAATGGTTTGAAATATTTTTTGTTTCGCCATCGCATCACAGAGTGCACCATGCCACTAATCTTGTATATTTAGATAAAAATATGGGTATGATGCTCATCGTTTGGGATAGATTTTTCGGAACGTTTCAAGATGAACTAGAAAGTGAAAAAGCAGTATTTGGGTTAACCAAAAATCCAGCTCATCCTTATCATCCTATTCAAATAATTACCCATGAATGGAAAGCATTGTTGAAAGATATTACCCAAAGCAATATTGCCTTTATAGACAGAATAAAATACATCGTTAATCCACCTGGATGGAGTCATGATAAGAGTAGTAAAACTGCGAAAGAATTGAGACGTGAATTGACTAATTAAAAAAAACGCTCCGATTTTTCGAAGCGTATTTTTTATATGGATTTTGTTTTTATCTATTTTGTCTGTCTAAAAATTCACTTAAATCATCTTTACTGCTTTGGAACGTAAACACATCATTTAATATATAGATATTTTTTTTGTCTGCAATTTTTGAATAACTTAATTTAATGAAATCTAGTTTATTACTTTCAAATGAAAATTCACTCAAAATGCCTTTCAATTGAAAAACAGTAATCACATTTTCTTTAATGGCTTGTTTGGCTACATTAAATTTAGTTGATTCGAAAGAGGAATTTCTAATTTGTTCTATCAAAGAATTAAATCTTCCTGTACTCATTGCGCCGTTGTAAGAATTCCAATTATTATCTTCATATCTAATTTCAACTTGATCAGGTCTGTTGTTTGGATGATTGTTCCAATCATTATTGTCGTTATGAATGTTCCAAGTATGATGATAATCTCTGTCATCTATGTTGTTTCGATCTCGATCGTTATGCCATTGTTGATTATTATTCCATTCTTGTCTATTGTCGTTCCAAGAATCCCAATTGTCATTATTATTCCAATAACCATAATCATCTATGCAACAATTTTCTTCAATGTCAATTTGATTTTTAGAAACGGTACAATAATATATTTTACTCGGTTTCGTTAATATTTTACCCTGATA
>CANHNT010000049.1 GCA_947461985.1 Bacteroidota bacterium
AACGCATGGTGCCTCCCATTTGAATAATGTTTTTTTGGTCTTCCATTAAATCAATTACTGGATAAGAAGTATGAATGTCCATTTCAGTAGAATTGGCGGTTGTAAAACCTAACACATTTCGTGCATACTCAATCACACAGCATTGCATTCCTAAACAAATTCCAAAGAAAGGAATTTTATTTTCTCTAATATATTTAATAGATTCAATTTTTCCTTCAATGCCTCTGTTACCAAAGCCTGGAGCCACTAAAACACCATCTAATCCACTCAATTTTTCTTTAACATTGTCTGCAGTTACATATTCCGACTGAATATTTTTGATGATTACTTTACATTCATTCATAGCACCTGCATGCACAAATGATTCTAAGATGGATTTATACGCATCTTGCAATTCAACATATTTACCAACTAATCCTATGGTTATTTTATGTTTTGGATTTTTCAATTTCATTAAAAATGCTTTCCAATTATCCAAAATTGGTTCATGTCTTAAAGGCAATTTTAATTTTTCTAAGCAAATTACATCCAAATTTTCACGCATCATGTGTATTGGAACATCATAAATGGTTTCGGCATCTGCTGCTTCTATTACCGAGTCTACTTGAACATTACAAAATAACGCTATTTTGCGCTTGATGTCTCCATTAATAGGTTCTTCAGTTCTGCAAACAATAATGTCGGGTGACAACCCGTTTTCATTCATTAATTTTACAGAGTGTTGGGTTGGTTTTGTTTTTAATTCTTTAGCCGCTTTTAAGTAGGGTACCAGGGTTAAATGCACAACGAGCACATTTTCTCTTCCATTTTCCCATTGCAATTGACGAATCGCTTCCACATAAGGTAAACTTTCAATATCTCCAACTGTTCCACCTATTTCTGTAATCACGATGTCAAAATCATTTTCAGTTGCTAACAAGGTAATCCTTCTTTTTATTTCATCAGTAATATGAGGGATTACTTGAACTGTTTTGCCCAAATAAACACCTGCACGTTCATTATTTATAACATGTTGGTATATTCTACCAGTAGTTACATTGTTTGCTTGAGACGTAGGCGTACTTAAAAAACGCTCGTAATGTCCTAAATCCAAATCGGTTTCAGCACCATCATTGGTTACATAACATTCGCCATGCTCATAAGGATTTAATGTTCCCGGGTCAACATTAATATAAGGATCTAATTTTTGAATCGTCACTTTGAAGCCTCTAGCTTGTAATAATTTAGCCAATGAAGCAGCAATGATTCCTTTTCCTAATGAAGAGGTAACCCCACCGGTTACAAATATGTATTTTGCCATAACAATATGTATTTTGCATGACCTTTTTTATAATTATTCAATAAAATAATAGAAAAAATTTTGAAGGTCGGACAAAGGTAAAATATATTTTCAAGCAAACACGAAAACGGTAAAAAATGTGGAAACCTTTTTTATTTATCTTAATAATCCATTTTTATATGCCTTTTTACATAAAAAAAATATAAAGTCTTATAATTATTTGTAATTATGGATTACATTTAGAAATATTTGTAGAAATTAAAAAATAAAATACAATTATTATTTAAATAATAAGTTTACAAATAAAGAACTAAATAAATAATTTGAATGAAATTTAAAGCGCCAGTTAACATAAAATGGGTAGCCGAATTTATAGGGGCAAAATTAATTGGAGACGAGACTATCCAAGTTGATGGACTGAATGAAGTTCACAAAATAACTACAGGCGATATTTCATTTGTAGATATTGAAAAATATTATGCCCGTTTGTTAGAAAGTATTTGTAACGCTATCATTATCAATAAAGAAGTAGAATGTCCGGCAGGTAAAGTATTATTAATTGTTGATAAGCCCATTGAGGCTTACAATAAATTAGTTGCTCACTTTACGCCTTTTGTACCTGCTACTAAAATGATCGCAGACACTGCTATTATAGGCGAAGGAACAATAATTCAACCAGGTGTATTTGTTGGAAATTATGTAAAAATTGGAAAAAATTGCATCATTCATCCTGGAGTCGTTATATATGATGGTACTACTATAGGAAATAATGTAAACATTCAAGCCAATTCAGTTATTGGAGGAGACGCTTTTTATTTTAATAAACGAAAAGACGAGGAGATTATGTATTTGAAACTGGAAAGTTGTGGCACCACGATTATTGAAGATGATGTAGAAATAGGGGCTTGCTGCACCATTGACAGAGGCGTAAGTGGAATAACCATTATAGGAAGAGGGACTAAATTTGATAATTATATTCATATCGGACATGGAACCATTGTTGGAAAAAATTGTTTATTCGCAGCTCAAGTAGGCGTTGCTGGTAAAGTAATAATTGGTGATAATGTATTGTTATATGGTCAAGTGGGCGTTTCTAAAGATTTAGTTATAGAAAGCAATACCGTTGTACTAGCAAAAAGTGGCGTAGGAAAATCATTACCAGGTGGTAAAGTTTGGTTTGGTATTCCAGTGCAAGATGCTAAAGAGAAAATGGAAGAACTTGTTTGGGTAAAACGAATCCCTGAGTTATGGGATAAAGTGAAGTCCGATTTTTAATCCTAAAGCGATGCCTTTAATAAAAATAGAAAAATAGTTGAGAATTAAAACTATTTTTCTAACTTTACGTTTATATGAAGAAATTTATTTTAGTAGCAATCGTAATTGCAATAGGTATGCAAGTATCAGCACAAGTTTATGGACCATTTTATGGTGCGAACGTTTTTGTAAATAAATCAAATCTTTTCAATTCAGATGATTTAAGAGCGGATAGTTTTCAAACCTACAAAATGACCCCTTCTTTTGCAGGAAATTTTGAAATTGGCTACTTATATCAAAATGGACTTTCTGTAGCTACTGGAATTCAATATGGAACTTGTAATCAACAATATGTTGGAAAAGATAATTATTATCCCTACAATTTAACGGGGACTACCAAAACATCGTCTATCAGAATTCCTGTTATATTTGGAATTCAAAAAATGAACGATAAAAAGTTGAAATTTTTATACACTGTGGGTTTTTATTATTCATACAACACCGCTTATTCTGATAAATGGGAATTAACGAATAAAGTACCTATAAATAATGTAACTCAAACACAAACATATACGGTAAAAGACGATATTATTTCGTATGAAAACAATATCAATAAACAAGCTAATTACAGTGCTAATTTAGATAAAAGACCTTATCAACGGCATGGTTTAGGGGCTTTAGGTTCTGTAGGAATTAAATATCAATTAAAAGAAAAATTAGAGTTTTTAGCGCAATTGAAGTGTGAATTTACGGTTACTAATGCTGAAATTACAGACGAAATTCGTTTTACCCCAATCAATGATCCTTTATCATTTCCCTATTCTGGGCATGCTTTTCAAAATTATGCTAAATTTATGGATGATAAAAACTCCAATTGGAACCGAGCATCAACACATCCTTTTAATTTAGGCATTTCAGTTGGTGTTCGATATTATATTTTTGATTTTTAATTAAACAATATATCTTTTAAAAAACGTTTCTATATTGAAACGTTTTTTTTATTTAGAAATGAAATTTTCGATAATAAGTATTTTATACTTTGCCTTTGTTTCTTTACTTTTGCGCACTTAACACACAAAGAATGTTTTTATTAGCGATTACAGTCTCATTTATTATACAAAAAATAATACTAGCTGCTATTATTATTGGTGGTTCATTAGGGATTGCTTTATACGCAACATGGGCAGAACGTAAAGTTTCGGCTGTAATGCAAGATAGAAGAGGGCCCACTCGAGCTGGTCCGTTCGGACTTTTACAACCATTGGCTGATGGTGTAAAAATGTTCATGAAAGAGGAAATTATTCCTATGTTTTCAAACAAATTTTTATTTGTGTTGGGGCCTAGTTTAGCTATGGTTGTAGCCCTTATGTCGAGTGCTGTTATTCCTTGGGGACCCGATATGAAATTTGCCGACGGGACTTCATTTTCTCTTCAAGTGGCTGATATTAATATCGGTATGTTATATGTCTTCGGAGTTGTAAGTTTAGGAGTATATGGTGTAATGCTAGGCGCTTGGGCTTCAAATAATAAGTTTTCGTTATTAAGTGGATTAAGAGCAGCGGCTCAAGCAATATCGTACGAACTTGCCTTAGGTTTAAGTATGATTTCTTTAGTCATGATGACGGGCAGTTTGAGTTTGAATGATATTGTTAGCCAACAACATGGTTTTTGGGATGGCAATTGGTTTTCTTGGAATGTATTTAAACAACCCTTAGCATTCTTAATATTTTTAGTATGTTCATTTGCCGAATTAAACAGAGCTCCTTTTGATTTAGCAGAGTGTGAAAGTGAATTAATTGGAGGTTATCATACAGAGTACAGTTCTTTAAAATTAGGATTTTATTTATTTGCAGAATATATCAGCATGTTTATTACTTCTGTAATTATAAGTACGTTGTTTTTTGGAGGCTATAATTTCCCAGGAATGGATGCACTTGCCAACATGGTGCCTGCACCCTTGTTTTCAATAATTTGTATATTGGTGCTTTTAGCAAAAGCCATTGGGTTTATTTTGTTTTTCATGTTTATTCGTTGGACGATTCCTCGTTTCCGATACGACCAATTAATGAATCTTGGTTGGAAAAGCTTAATACCATTGGCTTTAATAAATATGTTAATTACAGGAGCTGTTATTTTATATTTCAATAAATAAAAAAATAAAAAATGTCTTTTACAATTTCAGATAAATCAAAATTAGTGGATAGACGTCCGATGACGTTTAAAGACAAAATATATTTACCAGCAATTTTGGGTGGATTAAAAGTAACCTTAGGGCATATTTTTAAAAAGAAAGCCACGATTAACTACCCCGAAGTAAAACGAGAATTTAGCTCTACTTTTAGAGGGCTTCATATTTTAAACAAAGATGAAGAAAACCGTGAACGATGTACTGCTTGTGGATTATGCGCTTTATCTTGCCCTGCTGAAGCCATCACAATGGAATCTGCCGAACGCAAACCAGGAGAAGAACATTTGTACCGAGAAGAGAAATATGCAGCCAAATATGAAATCAATATGTTGCGTTGTATTTTTTGCGGATTATGTGAAGAAGCTTGCCCTAAAGATGCAATTTATTTAACACAAACCTTTGCACCAGCAAACTACGATAGAAAAGGATTTATTTATAAAAAAGAAGACCTTTTAATTCCGAACAAATAGAGATTAATGAATAATGTACAGTGATCAAGGAATCATTTTATCACTAACCATTTATCCTTAATAATTTATCATTAATAATTAATAATCAAAAAAATGGATATATATCAAATAATATTTTGGATTTTAAGCATCTTTACTTTAGGATGTGCCATTGGTGTCATTATGAGTAGAAACCCAATTAATAGTGTGTTGTTTCTTATCTTAACGTTTTTCTCTATTTCAGCACATTATGTAATGATGAATGCCCAGTTTTTAGCAATTGTAAATATTATTGTGTACGCCGGTGCCATTATGGTTTTGTTTTTATTTGTATTAATGCTCATGAATTTAAACAGTGATACCGAACCTCAAAAGAATTTTTTAATTCAATTTGCAGGGGTTATTTCTGGTGGTGCTTTGTTATTGGTTTTTGTAGCGGCTATTAAATCTACATTTACTGGTTTAGAAGGCAAAACCATCGATTTATCTCAATCTACAAATATTGGCTTAATTCAAAATTTAGGCACCATGTTATTCAAAGAATATGTTTTCCCTTTTGAAATCGCGAGTGTTTTGTTTTTAAGTGCAATGGTTGGGGCCGTTGTTTTAGGTAAAAAAGATAAAGAATTAGCACCCACAGAATAATTTAAATAATAACTTTTAATAAAAAAAATGCTGCCTTAGGGGTAGCATTTTTCATTTAAACTAATAGCCCAAACTCTTTAATATTTGTTCCAAATCTATATTCTTTTCGGGGTTATATTCTTCGTTTAGGTTAATGCCATTTAATTTCGCCCACGACTGATAATATACAGCAGTGATCGGGTTTTTAAGCTCTTTTACAATTTCATAGCAATTCATATTGAGCTGCCGATTTACAATTTTTACGAGCAATCGCCCTTGTGTAATATTTAAGGAGGTTAATTTATCTTCAAAATTGGTTTTAATTTCTTTTTCTTTCGATTTGATATATCTTCTACGCTCTTTTTTGGATGCATCGGCAGTTGCTAAATCAATTTCATTAAACATTTTGACAGCAGCATTGGCAAAAGGCATCACCATTTTTACATAGTGTTTCATTTGGTTATAATGATATCGAAGCGTATCGTTTTTAAACACCCTAGATTCAACTATCAATGCTTCATTTAATTGCACAAAATATTCGGGTTCATCTTTTTCTTTTGAAATAGTAGGGAATAATTGTTGGCTATATACATTACTTGAAATCGTAATCAGTAGTAGGAAAATATATTTTTTCATGTTTTTTCTTATAGTGTAAAAATACTCTTTAAAAATATAGACTGAAAAAATACCTTCTGGTTGTTTTCAATTTTGTTAACTTTTTGATATGATGTAGGATTTGAAATATTGAAAAGTAGAAGATGATTCTTAGAAAGCCTATGTTAAGTATGGGAATCCACATAGCTTAACCTTGCTTTTTACATCCTATTTCAAACAAAGAGATTGCACAAAATGAAACTAAAGTAGCGCTAATTATTATTCTAACACCTATATTTTTTACGCAAATAGAAAAATCGACGGAATGTAAAAAGAGGTGAAAAAGTTTGAAGAATTCCTTATATTGAACTAAAATAAATTGAAGAAAACAAGTGGAAAACTATTTACGTTAAATAATATAAAATAGTTTTTAATTATAGAATATATCTTCTAACTTCGCATTTGCCCTATTTATAAGGCAATTATATAACTACAAATGGGATTATTCAACTTTTTTACGCAAGATATTGCCATGGATTTAGGCACAGCGAATACATTAATCATTCACAATGATCAAGTCGTCATTGATGAACCGTCGATTGTGGCTGTGGATAGAAAAACGTCCAAAATTATAGCTGTTGGTAAACGGGCCATGATGATGGATGGTAAAGTGCATGAAGATATTAAAACCATCAGACCTTTAAAAGACGGTGTAATTGCCGATTTTAACGCTGCTGAAGGCATGATAAGAGAATTAATCAAATTAATTTATCCTAAAAAGCCGTTGTTTGCTCCAAGTTGGAGAATGGTTATTTGCATACCATCTTCTATTACTGAAGTTGAAAAACGAGCGGTAAGAGACAGTGCAGAGCAAGCAGGTGCAAAAGAAGTATACATGATAATGGAACCTATGGCCGCTGCATTAGGAATTGGTATTGATGTAGAAGAGCCAACAGGGAACATGGTAATTGATATTGGCGGTGGTACAACAGGCATTTCTATTATTTCATTATCAGGTATTGTTTGCGATGAAAGTATTCGGGTGGCAGGGGATGAATTTACAGCTGATATTATTGAAGCCATGCGTCGTTATCATAGTTTGTTAATTGGTGATAGAACTGCTGAGCAAATAAAAATTCAAGTAGGAAGTGCATTGAAAGATTTAGACAATCCTCCTGATGATGTGGCTGTAAATGGAAGAGATTTAGTAACGGGTATTCCTAAGCAAATTATGGTTTCGTATCAAGAGGTTGCTGATGCGTTAGATAAATCTGTTTTTAAAATTGAAGAAGCTATTTTAAAAGCATTAGAAAAAACACCTCCTGAATTAGCGGCTGATATTTTCCGTCGTGGATTATATTTAACGGGTGGCGGTGCTTTACTTCGTGGATTAGATAAACGAATTGCCAACAAAATTAAATTGCCTGTGCATGTAGCAGACGATCCGTTAAGAAGTGTTGTTCGTGGAACCGGTATGGCGTTGAAACACGTTCATAAATATCCATTTTTGATGCAATAATTTTATAGAAAAAGAAACGACCCAACATAGTGCGAAATCTTATCTATTTAATTAAAAATTATTATTCTTTTTTTGTTTTTCTTATTTTAGAATTAATTTGTTTACTGATTGTTTTTAAAAACAATTCCTATCAACAGTCATCCTATATTAATTCCGCAAGAAGCATTTCAAGTAAATTTTATACTAAAAAAGAATCAATTGTTTCTTTTTTAACGTTGAATGCGGTGAACGATAGTTTGGTAAAAGAAAATGCCAGATTAAAACAAGCGTTAGGAATTTCAGTTTCTGCCAATCCGTTAAAAGATACCAGCTACTTTTTAACGCGTTCGTTAGACAGCAATGCTAAACAAACAGTTCATTATAAATATATTGCTGCCAAAGTAATCAATAATTCTACCGACCAAAAAATAAATTATATTACTTTAAACGTAGGATCCCGACAAGGGATTAAGCCCAAAATGGCTGTCATAACTGACAATGGTGTAGTGGGCAAAATTTCGCATGTAAGTGAAAATTACTCGGTAGCAGTTTCTATTTTATCGGATCGATTTAATGTGAATTGTGTAGTGCCAGATGGAAGTATCGGAAATATTAAATGGGATAATAAAGACCCTAATATAGTGCTGTTAAAAGGCATTCCATTATCTGCCAATTTGAAATTAAAAGACAGTGTAATGACCAGTGGCTATTCTATTTTTCCTGAAAAAATAATGATTGGTAGAGTTGCTAAATTTGTCAATGGAGATTATCAAGTTTGGCTATCCACTAATTTTAATAAACTACACTATGTGTATGTGGTAGAAGATATTACCAACATTGAAAGAACCATTTTAGAAGACACCGTTCAAGCAGATATACAATGAGTACAACTATAAAATTTATTTTAAACTTCATTGTGATTTTAACGATTCAAATTTTTATTTTGAATGATATTATGTTGAAATCATCCTTAACATTTTTTGGATTTCCTGTTTTTACGCCTATCATTTATCCGTTAATATTATTGGTTTTGCCTGTAAATATTCCCCATTGGTTATTAATGATTTTAGGATTCATTACGGGTTTAACGATGGATATGTTTTCAAACACACCAGGCATGCATGCTGCTGCTATGGTGTTGATTTGTTATTTAAGACCTTTTATTTTAAAGTTGTTTTTTCAACAAACAACAAAAGAATTAAAAGATGCCGTGCCCTCATTATATAAATTAGGGTTTACATCGTTTATTATTTACATAGGGTTTACGATTTTGATACACCATTTTTTCTTTTATGTATTAGAAATTTGGAGTGTAAAAAGTAGTTTACTCATCTTATTAAAAACAATCGTTTCCGCTATCATGTCGATTCTATTAATTTTATTAAGTCAATTATTATTTGCTAAAAAAGAAATGCAACGAGCATGATCATTTCGGGAATTTTTTCGGCATTAACAGACGATAAAGGCTTTGGTGTTTTCACAAAAAAGAAAATTGAAGCTGGAACCATTATTGAAATTTCACCTGTGGTTGTGATGTCGGCAAAAGAAAAAATAGATTTAGAAAAAACAAAACTCTACGATTATTTATTTAATTGGAAAGGAAAAAAATGTTGCATGGCAATGGGATTTGTGCCTATTTACAACCATTCCTATGAATCAAATTGTGAATACTTTCAAGATTTTGAATACCATACCATCATGATAAAAGCCATTCGCACTATTGCCAAACATGAAGAACTTACCATCAACTACAATGGTACTTTTGACAATAAAAAGAAGGTATGGTTTGAGGTGGTGTAGTATAAGGAATAAATATATGTTCAAGAAACAAAAAAAATCAATAGAATTTTAATTATCTTATCTACGATTTTTCATTTTTTACACATTCCCTTTATTACTTTTATACCACTTGTAACCAATAATTAAAATAATGGTCAATGGCATAAAAGCTAAATAAATAATGCCACTATTTAATCCTTTAGCTCCTTTGTCGTCTAGGCTTTCGGCAGTTTTAGTGCACATCACACATTGTGAGTGAGCCGCAGCAAATCCAAATGAAAAAAAACTGATGAGTAATAACTTTTTAAGCATGTTGCAAAGGTAATATAAAGTTGCTAGATGTTGGATGGGGATGCCAGTTTTCAAAATCTAAAATTCCAATCTCCAATCTAAAATTTCAATCTAAAATCTAAAATATTCTTTCATTAACACACCATCAACACAATAAACTTTTCAAATAAAGGGGAATACCTTAGCTTTGACAGATTGCACAATTTTCAATTTTCTAAAAAATAATGTCAGCTTCACACATCATAAAATATATTTACAATTACGTTTGAGATGAAGTAATTCGTAAAGGTAAAAAAATATTTTTAACCGACGGCGTTAA
>CANHNT010000050.1 GCA_947461985.1 Bacteroidota bacterium
GATATTCCAACGCCATTGTATTTACCCTTTGGTTTATTCCCTCTTAAACAAGGTCAACGAAGTGGTTTTCAATTACCTACTTATTCTATGACCCAAAATTTAGGTTTTGGGCTTACGGGTGGAGGATATTATTTCGCCATCAGTGACCATGTTGATTTATTAGCAATTACCGATATTTATGCGTTGGGCACTTGGCGTGCAGGCTTTGTAACCAATTACAATTACAAATACCGATTTAGAGGCAATATGAGTTTCAATTATGGCTACAATAAAATTGGTGAAAGTTATGAACCTGGCAATCAAAATAGCAGAAATTACAACCTAACGTGGACTCATACAATTGACCCGAATATAATTCCAGGAAGTACTTTTTCGGCTTATGTAAATATTGGTAGCAACAAGTATCAACAACTGAATTCATTTGATGCCAATCAAATATTAAACAGCACCTACAATTCTTCTATTTCGTATTCAAAATCTTGGAAAAACAGGCCGTTTAATTTTGCCGCTTCACTCCGTCACACACAACAAACCGCTACAGGATATGTAAATTTAACTTTACCCGAAATTAGCTTTTCAGTCAATCAAATATTTCCATTTCTTTGGAGAAAAAATGTGATCAAACCTCGTTGGTACGAAAAAATTACAGCTACTTATCAATTGTCGACAAGCAATCAATTGACATTTTATGACAGCATCTTTTCATTGTCTACGCTTCGCTTTCAAGATTTCAATAATGGCATGAAACACTCCATACCAGTGAATGCCAGTTATAATGTATTAAAATATTTCAACCTGTCATTTAATGCTTCTTACAATGAATATTGGTATTCAAAAAAGTATTATAAAGAATTTAATTTCAATGAAAGCAAATTAGACACCACCTTAAGCACTGGTTTTTTCAGCGCCAGGGATTTTAATATTGGAGCTAGTTTATCTACTCGAATTTATGGAATCAAATTGTTTAAAAAAGGATTTGTACGAGGTATACGCCATGTAATGATACCCAATGTTGGTTTAAGTTATCATCCTGATTTTGGAAGTGATTATTACAATTTTTATTATTCTTCTTTTGTAGATAAAAACTATCGAAGTCAAAAATTATCTTACTTTGATGGAGCTATTTATGGCGGACCACCAAATGGCAAAGTGGGTGGGGTGAGTTTTGGTTTAGGCAACACCTTGTCGATGAAAGTGCGTAGCAAAAAAGATACGGTTAATGGGGGCCTTAAAAAAATAAATTTAATAGACGGCTTAAATTTTTCTACTTTTTATAACATGGCTGTTGACTCTTTTAAATGGAACAGAATCGCTATTTCATATAGAACTACCTTATATGAAAACATCAGCATGTCGGGTAGCATGAGTTACGATCCCTATTCTATTAATAAAGCCAATGGCTTGCGCTCAAATATTTCATCATTTAAGGCCAATAACAAATTGCTTCGTTTTGAAAATGCCAACCTTTCCTTAACAGCATCCTTACCATTCAAAAAAGGGAAATCATCTTTACAAAATGCAACCGATGATCAAAGAATGGCCGTAGGAAATAATCCAGAAAACTATGCCGATTTTAATATTCCTTGGACGCTAAACATCAGCTATTCATTGAACGCAAACAAAAATTTTATTGTAAAAAAACAAGCAGATACTTTAGTATTCAACCAAAATATCATCTTTTTTGGCGATGTAAATTTAACGGCTAAATGGAAAATAGGTTTACGAAGTGGATACGATTTTGCAACTAAAAAAATCAGTTTTTCCACTCTAGATATTTACCGTGATTTACATTGTTGGGAAATGAAATTCAATACCATCATTTTCGGAACTCGTAGAAGCTATAATTTTGGATTGAGTGTAAAAGCAAGTGTATTGCAAGATTTAAAATTGACTAGACGAAAAGATTTTAGGGATTTTTTGTAATCATTTTTTACAATCAATGTACTAATTTGCACAAAGCATATTGCTGTTTATCATTTCCTACAAGTTGATATCTCACCAATCTGCTTATTTTGTTTGGTGAGATACCAACCGATAGTTTAATGCAATTACAACTTTTTGTAATTGCATTACTCGAAGGGATTAATTTTTCGGTAATTGATATACTTGTGAAAAAAAAACTTTTAAGAGATAAATGGCTATCCCTCAAATATTTACAAATATAAATAACTGAGAAATTCAAAATATAAAAAACGCTTTGATAATTTATGAATTATTTTTTAATAACTTCGTAGTACTACTAATAAACTACGATAACCTCAACGCTAAAAAATTAACCTAAAATAATACCAAGTAAGGAAAGAAGTAGCCTCTATAAGTAAGTTGGCAGAAATTATAAAGACAACCTTGTAAAATCAAAATCATATAGAAAAATGAATTTAACTGAATTTTGGAACTTAAAGATTAATATTATTCAATTTTTAATCGCTCTGTCAATTGTAGAGTTGCCAAATTTTTACAGAAAGCTTAAGAAATTTTATTACATACCAATATACTTTTCTATCTTTCCTTTAAGAGAGTTAAATCAAAATTTATCTTTATACCTAGCAGAAGATTATTTTGTTTGCATAGGTATTGATTTATCTGCAGAAGAAATATCAAAGATGAAAAAGAGAATTATTATTGATAGTGCAATTTCAATGTTAATTTCAGCCATAATTATCCCTGTAATTTCTGGTTTCTTATTCGCATTTTTATTTGATTCTGCAAATGTATTCAGTATAATTATATTAATACTAATCTATAAAAGTTACTATATATTCAAAGCTATATTAGATTTTAAAAATCATGCAGTTGGTTCGAATAAGAACATTTTTTTACTTACAATAATTTACATTTCATATTTAGGTGTATTTGGACAATTATGTTACAACACTTTTGAGTGGACAAAACCTTTCATAATTGAAAGAAATTATATGGGTTTATTTACAAATCTTTCAAATTTAATATTTAGTAAGGCAATTGCACAAGGTATTTTACTTGCAGCTCTTGCGGCATTTTTTGGCAATCTTATTACGGATAAAAACATTAGAGATGAGAATATCAAAAGTAGCGAATAATATAGTACATGAAAATTACCCTTTAATACAGGAACTAATTAAAAGTAAAAAAGTAAAAAGTAAAATTATATCATTATTATTAATCGAAAAACATTTTACGAATAATTCAAAAAGAATTGTAGAATATATATTGCTGTATTTTTTTATCTTGTTGAAATCAAAGAAAAGGGATGAAATAACTATTGGGATAGGACAATTGAAATTTAAGCATTGGATGAAATATTACCCAAAAAACAATCCTTCTATATTTTCAATTATATCTTTAACAGAAAATCCAATTGAGAATTATAATGCAATTGAGAACTTTCTTGATGATAATATTTTTTTAACAGAGGAAAGAATAGCTACAATTTATGTTGGAGAAAATAGAAAATACTATTTTGAATTATATAAATCAATAATCAAAGAAATAACTTCGTCCAATAACTAAGCTTTCGAGCGGTCTGAAAGAGTCATACCCTTTTAAGTCTCTGCCTTCAAAGGTATTATGTTCTTGAAAGCCTTTGGCTTTTATTCTATAATAAAAAAAAGTTAAACTACTTACTCTTGAAATCCCCAAAATATATTGCAAAAAAGCAAACCGTTTTTTATGCTTCCTTTGTTGAATTTTATTTGTTAGTTTTTTTAAATAAAGAAAGTTTTTTCACAGACTGACGTTAGTGGCAACCTTATTATATTCGTTACTTACTAAAGTTTTTTAAACAATGAACAACTTTACATACTATTTTAAAAATCATTACACCATTCAAACTTCTCTCGTATTATATTTTCTTTTTCTTCACCCAAAAATTTTAAAAAAGCATTTGCAATTGGAGACAGTTTTTTTCCTTTCAACCAAATTAAATGCCAGGTAGTTTTGATAGGTAGTCCTTTCATAGGAATAATATTTAATTCATGGTTCATGATTTCATTTCTAATTCCAATTAAAGGAACAATTGAAATACCCAAATCTGCCATCAATGCTTGTTTTACAGCTTCATTTGTGGTCAACTCGAGTTTTTTATGAATGGTAAATTTCTTTTTAGAAATATATTCCTCCATCACAACACGTGTTCCTGAACCTTTTTCTCGAAAAATAAGTGGATGATTTTTAAAAATATCTTTAACTTGAGTTTTGCAAGAATGTGTTTCTGAATTTCCAACGAGAAACAATTTATTCTCAAGTAATTCTAGTTTATCTATAGATAAGTTTGTCGGCAAAATGGAAACTAAAGCAAAATCAACTTCATTTTTTTCTAAACTTTGTAAAACTAAATTTTTGTTGGTAACATCCATTAATAGTTCTACCCCAACATGTTTGCGCAAAAAATGGGTAAGAAAAAATGGCAACACATATTTCCCGGTTGACACAACAGAAATTTTCAATTTTCCACTCAATTGTCCTTTATAGGCTAGTGTTTTAAAATCAATGGCTTGCACTTGGTTTAATATGTTTCGGGCTGCATCTGCAATTTCAAGTCCAAACTCAGTAATGTAAATATTTCTTCCTATAATTTCTGTCAATGGAATATCAAATTGGTCTTGAAAATTCTTCAATTGTATAGAAACTGCTGGTTGTGTTAAATGCAATTCCTCAGCAGCTTTTGTGACACTTTTAGTTTGAGTTACTTTCAAAAATATCTGCAACTGATTTAATGTGTAATTCATAAAAAAAATTAATGATAACTATTACAAATATAAATAAATATTTATGAATTAGACAATGCAAATTTGCTTAATAATAGATGTTATGAAAAAGTATGTTTGTGTAGTAATTATAACAAGCCTTCTGGGCACAAGTTGCGCAATAATTCGACCTGGTGAAGTTGGAGTAAAACAAAATATGGGTAAAATAAAACGACAAATTGAAGGCGAAGGTCCAGTTTTATATAATCCATTCACTAGCCGAATAGTAAAAGCATCCATTCAAACAAGAAATTTAGAATTGTCGCTTAGCCTTCCAAGTAAAGAAGGCCTGAGTATCACTTCTCAAATTTCAATTCTGTACCATTTAAACAAAGATAAAGTTCCAGATATCATTCGTGTTATTGGATTGGATTATGAATCCATTATAGCCAATGTATTTCGTTCTGCATCAGCAGATGTATGTTCACAATTTTTTGCAAAAGATATGCATTCAGGTATGCGCTCTGAAATTGAAAAAGCAATTAAAAATAAAATGGATGAAACTATGAGCAGACAAGGCATCATCATAGAATCTGTTTTAATGAAAAGCATTCAACTTCCACCAGGATTATCAAGTTCTATTGAACAAAAACTTCAAGCCGAGCAAGACGCTTTGAGAATGGAGTTTGTTCTTCAACAAGCAAAATTAGATGCCGACAGAAAAATCATTGAAGCAAAAGGAACACGAGATGCACAAAAAATATTATCCGAAGGCTTAACAGAACAGATTATAAAAATAAGGAGTATTGAAGCTTTTTCTGAATTGTCAAAATCACCAAACAGTAAAATTATCATTACAGACGGTAAAACACCTATGTTGATAGACTAATAAAATATATACAATAACTTAATAAAAAAATGATGAAACGAATTACAATTGCAAAAGGGGATGGAATTGGTCCAGAAATTATGGATGCTACCATAGAAATATTGTTAGCTGCAGGTGCAAACATTGAAATAGATGAGATTCAAATTGGCGAAAAAGTATATTTATCTGGTAATACGTCAGGCATCGCTAATGAAGCTTGGGATATAATCAGAAGAAATAAAATTTTCTTAAAATCACCTATAACAACTCCTCAAGGAGGTGGCTATAAAAGTTTGAATGTAACTACTCGTAAATTCCTCGGTTTATATGCAAATGTAAGACCTTGTGTAAGCTTACATCCTTTTGTAGACACCAAACACCCTGTGATGGATTTGGTTATTATACGTGAAAATGAAGAAGATTTATATGCTGGCATTGAACACCAACAAACAGACGAAGTGGTTCAATGCTTAAAATTAATTAGCAGACCTGGCTGTGAAAAAATTATTCGTTATGCATTTGAATATGCCAAACAACAAAACCGAAAAAAAGTAACTTGTTTTTCGAAAGACAATATTATGAAACAAACCGATGGCTTGTTTCATCAAGTATTCAATGAAATAGCCTTGGAATATCCTGAAATAAAAAATGAACATTGGATAGTAGATATTGGTGCTGCCAAAGTAGCTGATACGCCTGAAGATTTTGATGTGCTTGTGATGCAAAATTTGTATGGTGACATCATTTCTGACATTGCTGCACAAATTACAGGATCTGTTGGATTAGCAGGCTCTTCCAATATTGGTGAAGAATGTGCTATGTTCGAAGCTATTCATGGCACCGCACCAGATATTGGTGGAAAAGATATTGCAAACCCATCGGGCTTGTTAAATGGCGCTATCATGATGTTGAATCATATTGGTGAAACTAAGGTTGCTGAACGAATTCAAAATGCATGGTCAAAAACCATTGAAGATGGTATTCACACAGCCGATATTTATAATGATAAAGTGAGTAAAAAGAAAGTGGGTACAAAAGAGTTTGCCAATGCAATTATTGAAAATTTAGATAAGTTACCTTCTATATTAAAACCTGTATCAAATCATAATAATCAAGCTTTAGTATTACCAAGATATCAACGAAAATTAGCTGCAAATAAAGAATTAGAAGGAGTTGATTTATTTGTGCATTGGCGCGGATTAGACCCCAATGAGCTAGCAGAAATTATCACGAAATGCCAACTAGCGCATACAAAACTATCAATGATTACGAATAGAGGAATTAAGGTATGGCCTGATGGTTTTAAAGAAACTTTTTGCACCGATCATTGGCGATGCAGAATTAAACCAAAAGAGAATTGCAAATTGAGTTCCTCAGACATTGTGACTTTGTTGAGTAAAGCAATAGGCTTAAATATTGATGTTATAAAAACTGAGAATCTTTATTCTTTTGATGGCAAACATGCTTATTCTTTAGGACAAGGACAGTAATCACAGTAATCTAAAAGCACTTTTATTTCAAAACTGCAAAGCTTCAAACATGTTTAACGGTCGAAAATTACTCATTGTAACAAAACATTCAAAAGAAAAAGTAATAGCACCCATTTTAGAAAAAGAATTGGGCGTTGAATGCATTATTTATGATAATTTTGATACCGACGAATTAGGAACTTTTACTGGTGAAGTCGATCGTGAACACGATCCTTTGGAAACAGCTAGGCAAAAATGTTTGCAAGCTTTAGCTCAATCTTCGTTTGATTTGGCAGTTGCTAGCGAAGGTTCCTTTGGCCCTCATCCAAGTATTCCGTTTGCACATGCCGACGATGAAATTCTCTACTTCATGGACAAAAAAAATGATTTAGATATTTTTGTAAGAGTGATCACCCCTGAAACTAATTTTAATGCTAGAAAAATTATGACCTCCGCCGAGTTAAAGGAATTTTCGAAGCAAATAAAATTTCCGTCTCATGCAGTTATCATAAAAAAAGAGCAACATAATTTTGATGAAATGGTAAAAGGAATAAATGATTCAAAAAAGTTAATGGACGTTTTTAATTATTTTTGCGAAGCGTTTGGTGGTGCCTATCTTGAAACAGATATGCGTGCTATGCACAATCCAACACGTATGCAAACCATAGAAAAGGCAACGCAAAAATTGGCAACAAAAATAAACCATGTTTGTCCAACTTGTAATACACCTGGTTTAGGCATAACATCAATTAAAGAAGGATTGCGTTGTAGTTTATGTAACAGTCCAACTCGTTCAACGTTGAGTTATTTGTATGAATGTCAAAAATGTAATTTTATAAAAGAAGAGATGTTTCCTAATCATAAAGAAAAAGAAGATCCAATGTATTGCGACTTTTGTAACCCTTAAACATATATTTCATTGATTACAAAAAATATTAGCGCCGCTGTAAAAGAATTAAACAAAGGGAATATTATTGGATTGCCCACTGAAACCGTGTATGGTTTAGCTGGTAATGCATGGGATGAAGAAGCTATTAAAAAAATTTTCAACCTCAAAAAAAGACCTTTATACAATCCATTAATTGTTCATATAAAGTCGATAGATTATGTGCATGAAATTGCTACAGATATACCTGATATTGCTTTTAAATTAGCCAATGCTTTTTGGCCAGGACCATTGACATTGATTTTAAATAAAAAAGAAATAGTACCTGATATTGTAACAGCAGGTAAAGACACTGTTGCTGTTAGGGTTCCTAATCATCCTATTGCATTATCGCTTTTGCAAGAAATTGATTTTCCGTTAGCAGCGCCAAGTGCCAACCCTTTTGGAAGTATAAGCCCAACCAATGCAAACCATGTGTATTCTTATTTCAAAGAAACTTTACCTGTAATTTTGGATGGCGATGTTTCAAAAAGCGGTATTGAATCTACTATTGTAGGATTTGATAAAGAGGATGTTATCATTTATCGATTGGGTTCACTTTCAAGAGAAACAATTGAAGAAGTAGTTGGCAAAGTTAAAGTACTGAACGAAGACAATGAAAGTCCAATAGCACCGGGAATGTTGTCGAGGCATTATGCCCCAGAAAAAGATACTTTTGTCACAAATGATATTGTCAAATTTTTAAGTGAAGCAACTTCAAAAAAAATAGGACTATTATCTTTTAACGAAGAAATAGAACATCCTAGCATCATGCATCAAGAAATTTTGTCGAAAAGTGGACACTTAGTAGAAGCTGCTGCCAATTTTTATGCAGCACTTCATCGGCTTGACAAAAGCAATGTTGATATCATCGTAGCGAGCTATTTTCCACATAAAGGAATTGGCATTGCCTTGAATGATAAATTAAAAAGAGCTACAAAAAAAGAATAACATTACACAAACAAAACTTATTTTCAACTTTTTAAAATCAACACTGTGTCAGAATTAATTATATCCCTCATTTCATTAATCTTGCTAGAAGTAATTCTAGGAATCGATAATATTATTTTCATTTCTATTCTTGCAGATAAATTGCCAGAATCTCAACGGAATCAATTACGTTATTGGGGTATTGGTTTGGCAATGGTCACACGTTTAGTTTTACTAGCATTTATATCCTGGATTTTAAAATTAGACAAAACATTATTTACGGTAATGGATAAAGATTTTTCGGGTAAAGGTTTAATTCTTATTGTTGGTGGTCTTTTCTTAATTTATAAAAGCACGAAAGAAATATATCATAAAACTGAACTCATAAATCAACCGGAACAACCCACTACAAAAGTGGCTAATTTTAAACGTTTGCTATGGGAAGTTATCATTTTAGATTTAGTTTTTTCTATAGATTCCATTATTACTGCTGTAGGCATGGTGCAAGAAGTTTGGGTCATGTACACGGCAGTAATTGCAACGGTTGTAATTATGCTATTTGCATCAAAACCTATAAGTGAGTTCATACGAAATCATCCATCATTTAAAATATTAGCCTTATGCTTTTTAATGATGATTGGAGTATCGTTAATAGCAGAAGGATTTCATTTTGAAATACCCAAAGGCTATATTTATTTCTCAATGGCATTTGCATTTTTGGTTGATATTATTCAAATGAAAACAACTCCAAAAGCAAAGCCGAATTAATAGATTTAATTTTTAGATAAAATAAATTTAAAGCCTTGGTATGTGTAGATAAGAAACTCAGCAAAATATTTTTGCCACGAAGACACAAAGGCACAAAGTTTCACAAAGATAATAGCCACGTCATTGCGATGCTGACGATTCGGTCAGCAGAAGCAAACAAATTAGCTATATACTCAGTTATGCTGTCGCTTTTCAGCGATTATCTCTATTTTAGTAAGTATGCCCGATTGACATAGTAGAAAGCCTAACAATGAGGAGTTACAAACATTAATTATAGTATCCGGTATGTACTAACTCTGACAGGGCTTTAAGCCCTGTCAGAGTTATTGTATAAAAAGAGAATGTACCAACTGCACATTTTTTTCAACTTTCTATTAATTCTAAACCCACTTCGTTGCGACGAAGAGTCCAATCCTGGTTTTATGTATAGGATTTTGTCCGACTGCTTCATGCGTTGCAGTAACGGGTGAAAAATAATTTCCCCCATTCACACTTTGTAATACAATTTAAGATATCTTCGTTTTGCAATTAACAAACTATTATAGCCTCTTTGCTAAAAATTTCAACGTAAAATGAAAATAATAAGGAGAAGAGTAGCCTCTATAAGTAAGTTATGGGATATTTGATCTAA
>CANHNT010000051.1 GCA_947461985.1 Bacteroidota bacterium
AACTTGCAGATTGGTCAATAATGTTCAATAATTTTTGGGATTTGAGTCTGTGATAAAAATCGACTGAAGTCCATAATTGAAAATTAATTTTCTTCTCCAATCTTACCGTACCGCCACAATCCACAAAATGTTTGCTTACCAAACCGACTTCTGTAATATGAAAATGAGCAGGTACTTTTTCGCCATTTTGAAGTTGAAAATGCAACTCATCTTGCGTTTTTAAAATGGATTTGAATTCGTTTAGTTTCATAATTTTTTATATTTGATTGTCTGTTAAAGTTAACGTTTTTTGTTTAGCATTTATCCAACTTCTATCATGTTTCACGAAGATTAACAACACTTATTTTTATTTACTTTTGTAATTATTTTAGAAAAAAAAGATTGCAAAATTTGAAGCGTATCAGTGTTCAAACAGTAGCAAATAGAATTCCCTTCAATATTTCCTTGAATAATTCCTGCATTTTTTAATTCTTTTAAATGTTGGGAAATTGTAGGTTGAGCCAAGGGCAATTCAGTTACAATATCTCCACAAATACAGCTATCTACTTTTAATAAATATTCAATAATAGCAATTCGGGCAGGATTGGCTAAGGCTTTGGCTAAATTAGCTAATTGATTTTGGTTTGAGGTAAAAAAAGCGGTTTTAGTAATTCCCATTGTTATATTAATATATTGCAATATTACGATATATTATTAAAAACAACATAAAATTTAGTAAGAATTTGTTAATTATTAAATTTTTACTATCTTACTCCCAAATTATAAAATACAAAATGAGTTTATTTATTAAAAAGCCATTGGATAAATTATTGGCAGAAGCAGCTGAGACAGGTGAACACACGTTGAAAAGAACCTTAGGCTCGGGTGCTTTATTAGCATTAGGAGTAGGCGCAATTATTGGTGCTGGTATTTTTGTGAGAACTGCTGCTGCTGCTGGCAACCATGCAGGACCAGGTGTTATGATTTCATATATCATTGCAGGAATTGGTTGTGCATTTGCAGGATTATGTTATGTAGAGTTTGCCTCTATGATACCCATTGCTGGGAGTGCTTACACCTACAGTTATGCAACTATGGGTGAGCTAATTGCATGGATTATTGGTTGGGATTTAATTTTAGAATACGCATTAGGAGCGGCCACAGTAGCCATTGCATGGAGTGAATATTTGAATAAATTTTGTGAACACTACTTTGGGTTTACCATTCCGTATGAGTGGTGCCACTCCCCCTTTCAAAGCGAAATGATTAATGGAATGGCATCGGGTGTGCATGGTATCATGAATATTCCTGCTTTAGTAGTATTGGCTCTATTAACGTTAATACTAATTAAAGGAACTAAAGAATCAGCTAATTTTAATTCAATTATTGTTATCATAAAAGTGGTGATTGTACTTGTATTTATTGGACTAGGATGGAGTTTTATTCGACCTGAAAATCATGCTCAAATCATTCCTACCAATATTGGTGAAACACAATTAATGAATGGGGAAATTGGTTTTTTTGATTTCTTTAAAAACTTCTGGGGTGAATTTGGTGTGTCTGGAGTTTTAAAAGGTGCTGGCATTGTATTTTTTGCATACGTAGGTTTTGATGCCGTAAGTACCGCTGCTCAAGAAGCTAAAAATCCCCAAAAAGGAATGCCAATTGGCATTTTAGGTTCATTGGCATTTTGTACTGTGCTTTATATTTTATTTTCGTATGTATTAACTGGAATCGCTAATTACAGCGAATTTAGTGTAACAGGAGAAGGTCATGAAGCAGCCGTTGCTTATGCGATCAATAAATATATGATTGGATATGAGTGGTTTGGTGGATTAATTACCATAGCTATTTTAGCAGGTTTCTCCTCTGTTATTTTGGTTATGTTATTGGGGCAATCAAGGGTATTTTACTCGATGAGTAAAGATGGATTATTACCAAAAGCTTTTTCTGAAATACATCCAAAATACAAAACTCCAGCAAAAGCAACCATGTGGTTATTTTTATTAGTTGGTATTTTTGCAGCTTTTGTGCCTGGTGATGTGGTGGGTGACATGTGTAGTATAGGAACATTGTTTGCATTTATTTTGGTTTCTGCAGGTGTAATTATTATGCGTAAAACCAATCCGGATACTCCTCGACCATTTAGAGTTGCATTAGTTCCATTGATTCCAATTTTAGGAATAGTAGTTTGTGGATTAATGATAATAGGTTTAGGTGCAGAAAATTGGATTCGATTATTTATTTGGTTAGCAATAGGATTTGTAATTTACTTTGGATACAGTAAAAAACATAGCAAATTAAACAATCCGGATAAAAAATAATTACTCATTCAATTAATAAAAAATGCTTCTCAATTGAGAAGCATTTTTTATTTTATCCATATTCTTTAAAATAACCTTCCTTCAATTCCTCTGTATTGTGCATGAAGGTTTAAGTGTTTATATGCTTTCTCTGTAGCTTCTCTACCCCTTGGTGTTCTTACAATATATCCTTCTTGAATTAAAAAGGGTTCATATACTTCCTCAATAGTGCCACTCTCCTCACCCACTGCCGTTGCTATGTTACTGATACCAACAGGCCCTCCTTTAAATTTCTGTATTAAAGTCAATAAAATTTTATTATCCATTTCATCTAAACCATTTGCATCTACTTTCAACGCTTTTAAACCATGCTCCGAAATCCCCAAATCAATTACTCCATTGCCCAAAATTTGAGCAAAATCCCTCATTCTTCTCAACAAGCCATTGGCAATACGCGGTGTCCCTCTACTGCGTCGTGCAATTTCTCTGCTAGCATCGGAAGTTACTTTAACGCCTAATACACCAGCACTTCTTCGTACAATATTTTCTAATACGTCTAAAGGATAATACTCTAAACGAGATTTAATGCCAAAACGTGATAATAATGGTGCGGTCAATAATCCAGAACGAGTGGTAGCGCCTACTAAGGTAAATGGATTTAATGCAATTTGAATACTTCTTGCATTGGGTCCACTGTCAATCATAATATCAATTTTATAATCTTCCATGGCGGCATATAAATACTCTTCCACTACCGTGCTTAAACGATGAATTTCGTCTATAAACAACACATCTCTGGGCTCAAGACTAGTTAATAACCCTGCTAAATCAGCTGGTTTTTCAATCACTGGGCCACTCGTTTCTTTAATTTGAACACCTAACTCATTGGCAACAATTCTCGACAAAGTCGTTTTTCCTAAACCGGGTGGACCATGAAACAACACATGATCTAAAGCCTCACCTCGTTGATTAGCAGCCTGAATAAATATTTGCAAATTCTCAATTAATTCAATTTGTCCAGAAAAATCTTCAATGGACGTAGGCCTAATTGTATTTTCAAATTCTTTATCAGAATTGATTCCATTATTTTCTGCATCTAAATTGGGATTGCTCATATATTTTTTCCTCAGTTACAAATATATACTAAATTAAAAATGTCCGTAAAAATAATTTATCCTGCCAAAATAATTTCTTCAAAAATACTTCGATACCAATACAAGTGATACGCTGTTTATTAAAAAATAATTTATAAAAAACGTTGCACTTGCAAATAATCAATTAGAATACTATCTTGCAAGTGCAAAAGAAAAAAATATGTTTAAAAAAATATTCATTTTTATAGCAACTCTATTTACTATTTATTTTATTTTATGTTTTATAGGTCCAAAAAAATGGGAAGCAACTGTTAGTAAAACCATATCAGGTTCGCCGAATATGGTGTATTACCAAATTGCTGATTTTGAAAATTGGTCAAAATGGAGCCCTTGGATGAGAGACGATACCACTATAAAATTAACTTATGGAGCAACAACATCAGGTGTTGGAGGCAGCTACGCATGGACTTCTAAAAATTCTGGCGATGGGAACATGGTTTTTACCGGTCAAGTTATGAATGAAAGTATTCATGCTGATATGAAATTTATTGATTACGATATGACCAGCGATATTATGATTCAATTAAAACCAACTGGTGAATTTACGTATGTAACTTGGAGTATAATGTCTAAATCAGAAACACCTTTTCTTCAACGTGGTATTCAATATATCATGGGCTTTTTTTATGATGTAAAAAATGATTTCAACAAAGGATTAATTCATTTAGAAGAAGTCGTTAAAAATGGAGGTGCAGGATTCGCCATTAATAACTATGTGGTACAAGAGTCAACATTTAATGGCAATCATTATTTAATAAAAAGAGCTCGTGTAAACTTTAATCAATTGCCTTCTTTTTTTGAAACCAACTTTGCAAAGTTATATGCAACAGCTGGTCAAAATGCTAAAAAACCATCTTCAGGAATTATTTTTAATTGGGATAACGCTACCCAAACGGCAGATATTGCGACAGCTATTCCACTTTCATCAAAAGAGGTAACAAAAGGAGAATTTGAAATATATAGCATTAATGGTTGTAAAGATATTTACACGGAGCATTATGGTTCATTTGACAAAACAAATTTAGCCTATGTAGCTTTAGATTCTGTAATGAAAAGTAAAAAAATGACTCCAAGTTTAATACTTGAAGAATATATCACGGACCCTAACGTTGAGCCAGATACCAATAAATGGTTAACAAAAGTTCACTATTTGATGTTTGAAAAATAAGTCAATGTTTAAAAACATTACACGAACGGTTTGGATTATATCTATTATCAGTTTATTAAATGATTTTAGCAGTGAAATGCTCTACCCTATTATTCCTCTTTACTTAAAACAAATTGGATATGGTTCCTTAATAATAGGAATTTTAGAAGGAATTGCAGAGTGCACTGCTGGATTTTCAAAAATGTATATGGGGAGTCTTTCTGATAAATTTCAGAAAAGACTCCCTTTTATTCAAATGGGTTATGCATTAAGCATTTTATCAAGACCATTGATTGGAATTTCAAATTACATTGCGCTCATTTTTTCGGCAAGAGCATTCGACCGAATAGGAAAAGGAATAAGAACCGGTGCTCGAGATGCTTTACTTGCTGAGGAAGCAACTTCATCTACAAATGCTCAGGTTTTTGGATTGCATCGATCGATGGATACTTTAGGAGCCGTTTTGGGCCCTTTGACTGCATTGCTTTTTTTATATTTTAATCCAGAAAAATACAAACTGCTTTTTCTGATTAGTTTAATACCTGGTATTTTTTCAATGGTATTTACTTTGTTCATAAAAGAAAAAAAAGGGATATTTCTCGTGCCTCCCAAACCAACTTTTTCATTGTCAGAGAATTTTTCATTTTATAAAAAAGCGCCTAAACCATATCTTACTATCCTTCTTTTTTTGATTATTTTTTCGTTAGTCAATAGTTCTGATCTATTTTTATTATTGAGAGCAAAAGAAATTGGGATTTCTGAAACCAAATTAATTGGGCTGTATATTTTGTTCAACCTTGTTTATGCAACGTTTTCTTTTCCAATAGGAAAACTAGCCGACCGTTACCGTAAAATAAATATATTTCTTATAGGATTATTTATTTATGCGATCGCTTATTTTTTATTTTCAAAAAACCTGAATTATGCAACTATTATCATTTCATTTATCCTTTATGGTTTGTTTTATGCATTCACCAACGGAATTATAAAAGCCATTTTGGTAGAAACAGTCCCCTCAGAAAGCAAAGGCGCTGCAATTGGTTTTTATGAAGGCGTTAATAGTATCGGATTACTTTTTGCGAACTTGATAACTGGTTTTTTATGGTACCAATGGGGAGCTCAAACTGCATTTATGACTATTTCAATAATCGTATTTGCAATAGCCATTTTAATGACAATCAACATAAAAAAATTACAACCGAATAAAGCAAAAGCATAACGCATCATCATGTGATTTTCACTACCAAATGATAAGAAGAAACACGTATTGGTTGAAAAAATTGATTACGCTACTTTCTGATAAGCATATTTTGATTTTTCAATTTTCTCTTTCGCATATTCAAGTGAAATAGCAAAGTGTTTAGCCCCTTTCTGACTTGGCAATTCATACATTGCATCGGTCATCACTAATTCACAAATTGAGCGCAAACCTCTTCCCCCAAGCTTAAATTCAATTGCCTTTTCCACAATGTAATCTAACGCTTCATCGGTTATTTCTAACTGAATATCTTCATACTCAAACAAACGAGTATATTGTTTAATTAACGCATTTTTAGGTTCCGTTAAAATTCTTCGAAGTGCACTTTTATCCAATGATTTTAGAAAAGTAACAACAGGCATACGACCTAGTAACTCGGGGATTAAACCAAACGAACGTAAATCTTGTGAGTTTACATATTGGATTAAATTATCTTTTTCTACATTTTCATCTTCTTTATTGGTTTTAAAACCAATAGATGATGTTTGAATTCTACGAGCAATCATTTTATCAATGCCCTCAAAAGCGCCCCCACAAATAAATAAAATATTTTGTGTATTTATTTTGACCATTTTTTGGTCAGGGTGTTTACGACCTCCTTGAGGTGGTACCAATACATCAGCACCTTCTAACAATTTTAATAATCCTTGCTGAACGCCTTCTCCACTTACATCTCTAGTAATTGATGGGTTGTCGCTTTTGCGTCCTAATTTATCAATTTCATCTATAAATACAATTCCCTTTTGGGCTTGTTCTACATCATAATCAGCCGCTTGCAATAATCTTGATAAAATACTTTCAACATCTTCACCCACGTAGCCAGCTTCCGTAAAAACAGTTGCATCTGCTATTGCAAATGGCACATTCAACATTTTAGCAATCGATTTAGCTAACAATGTTTTTCCCGAACCCGTTTCACCAACCATAATAATATTTGATTTTTCAATCTCAATATCATCTCTCACTATTTGGTTTAAACGTTTGTAATGATTGTAAATAGCCACACTCAACACCTTTTTGGCATCTTCTTGTCCTATCACATATTGGTCTAAATATTCTTTAATTTCAATGGGTTTATAATGAAACTTAGTCTCTCCAACTTGTTTCTTATTTGATTTACCATCCACTCTATCCTCAAATTTGCCTAATTCTTGCTCGATTATTTTAGTCGCATTTTCTACACACTCGTTGCAAATACTAGCTTTTGCACCACTCACAATCATCAGCACATCATCGTTTGTTTTTAAACAAAATGCACATTGTAAATTTTTTCCTTTCGCCATTTCGCGAAATTACATTTTTTTTACAGATATTTGAATGCAGAAACATGATTAAATTTCCTCAAATATTAGGACACAAATATACTTTCCACGAATTGTTGGACATTACACTGTTAAAAACAAAATTTTCTACACATCGTAGACTACGCGTTTTTTTTCATCATGGCACTATATGCATCAATAACAGTTGTAGCAAAGAAGGCATTTATTTAATCAAAGCTAAAAACAATGCAGGGGGATTTCATGTAGATTTATATACCGAAAATTTTGAAATGATGACAATTGACCATATTGTTCCAAAAAGCAAAGGCGGCAATAATGATATAGACAATTTACAACCTATGTGTCACACTTGTAATACAAAAAAAGCAGATACTATTTAATATTATCGATGTGATTTAATGTTAAGATTTCAATAACCCAAATTATAATAAAAATTGTTTAATTTTTTCTAATCAATAAATACATAAAATCAGCCTTATTAAAAGATCCGTTTAAAAATCTATAGTGTAAAATAAATAGTTTAGTTTTTATTAAAAAAAGTAAATTTGTGCTAGATGCGACTATTCATTTTCATTTTACTGCTTTGTATTAATTTCAAAACTCAATGGCAAGATTGTATTAAAATTAATGTTCAACGCTATCAAGTTCTGCCAAATAATAATGGGTTAGAAAATAGGCTTCATTTACAACAATGTATAAATGCATTAAAATCGAAGCCAAACGTAGAATTATTTTTTCCTAAAGGGAACTATTTATTTCAATTTACGGAAACAGATTCTACTATTATTATTGCATTAGATGGAAAACGCAAACTAAAATTAATTGGAGAAAACAACAGTAAATTAATAATGGATAATGAAAATCCTACAAACCAATTCAGCTTGTTTACTTTTACAAATAGCGATACAAAAAGCAATGTTTACATGGATTCCTTGCAGCTAGTTGGCCCCCAAAACCCCGGTAGTGAAAAGGAAAAAAATAAAATTACAGCCGCTATTACTATTTTACAAGGGAATTTAGATGTAGCCATCAATCATCTAAAAATCAGTGGCAATTTTTTTAAAGGCATTTCATCATCAGGAGGGAATAAAAATTATTGCCGAAAACTAAATGTGCGCAATAGCCAAATCGAAGCCTATGGCTCCTTTAGTGTTGGAATGTTTGGTTCAGGTACATGTAATGAACTAATTTGTGATCGAGTTCTTTTTTTAAGGTGTGGTTTAGCCTCTAATGAAACAAGCGACAAACAAGCCTTTGGAGTATCTGTTTATTGCCATCCTGATGTATCTACATTATTTACAAATTGTAAATTTTATAACAACCATCGAAACTCTATTCAATTTGCCAGTGGAACAAAAATTTATAAACAACAATATATAAACCCTACCTTGTCAAACACAAAATATCAAATTTTTGAAGGAAATTATTTTGATTCAACAGCCACAGACGGGATACAATTAGGTTTTTATTATCCTAATGCAATCATTCGAAATAATATTTTTTACAATAAATTTTTTGGAATAGAAATTGTGCACAGCGCAACTATTGAAAATAATTATTTCGGCAAAACAGTAGCTGCCGCAATTACACATACAACAGAATCGTTAGTTACAAATGAGTCGGATATTACAATAAATATAAAAAATAATCACTTTTACTCAAACAAGGCAATCTACATTTATAATAATACTAAAAAAGGACTTTGCAAATCAATCTATTCAAAAAACAATACCTATCATTGCTTTGGTCAAAGTATCGCTTTAGGAAGTGCAATTGTGGGAGAAAGTAGTACTATTTATTTTTATTCGTTAAAAGACTCCTTTACAAGCACAAAAAATGGCGGTTTTTTTTTAGGATATAGTTTTAAAGTATACATTGATTCTCCAACGGTTATGGGTACCCGTTTTATTTATGTGGGTGCAAATCCATTGAATAAACCACTCATGGATAGCAACAGTATCGTTTTTATTAACCATATGTATTGCCCTATGAATGAAGAATATGGTGAACCTATTTTTAATAATAGCAATGGTGCCCAGCCTCATGTAGAGATGCATAATTCGTATATCTATGCAATATTACCAACAAATATTATTGGAAATTACAGTGCCTCAAGAAATAATTATATTTATCCTCGAAATGCAGTTTATCCTGTTGATATTGAAGTAAAATCTACAATTGGATCTGACATAAATACAAATTACGATACTTATGTATTAAACGGATTAGGTAGCATAGACAATATTTTCCTCTTCAACAATTCAATCAATAATGCTATTTACGATTGGCAACTTTATTTTGCCGGTCAATTAATATTTAAAACTAAAAATGATATTCAATTGACAGATAAAGGAAATATACTAAGTAATCAATTAATCAAAGCGAATTCAAGTTTTCGAGTAAATTGGCTTAGAGACAGAAAAAAATGGGAAATTATTGAACAATAAAAAAACTGCATCTGTAAAGATGCAGTTTTGAGTTAATTATTTTTTGTACTGATTAAGCTTCTGTTGGTTCATCAGTAGCAGTTTCAGCTACAGGAGCTTCAACAACTTCTTCTACTTTAGCTTCAGCTTTCTTTGTTGGACGACCTCTACGAGTTTTTTTCTTTTCTTCACCTACAACTGTTTTCACGTTGTAAACTTCATTGAAATCAACCAATTCAATCATTGCCATATCAGCAGCATCACCTAAACGTCTGTCTAATTTAATGATACGAGTGTATCCACCTGGACGATCCGCGATTTTAGAATTTACAACACTGAACAATTCTTTTAAAGCATCATTGTTTTGTAAATAACTAAATACTATACGACGTTGGTGAGTAGTATCTGTTTTAGATTTTGTTAATAAAGGTTCTATAAAAATACGTAATGCTTTAGCTTTAGCTAGCGTTGTTACTATACGTTTGTGTTCAATTAAAGCGATTGATAAGTTTCTTAACAAAGCTTTTCTATGTGGAGTTGTACGTCCTAAATGATTATTTTTTACACCGTGTCTCATGCGTTATTTTTTGTTTTAAAACCTTTACGACTAAAGGTCATCTAAATTAATT
>CANHNT010000052.1 GCA_947461985.1 Bacteroidota bacterium
GAAGATACCAAGTTGAAAATTGATTTAAAAAACCGTCATCCAGAAGATGCATTTTCAAATATTGCCTATGAAAAAGGTGCTATTTTTTTACGCATGTTAGAAGAAAATATGGGAAGACCAGCATTTGATGTTTACTTAAATAATTATTTTCAAACAAATGCTTTTGTACCAATGACTTCTGAAAAAGCATTGGCATTTATGCGTCAACATTTATTTAATGGCGATTCTTCCATTGAAACAAAACTACGGCTTCACCAATGGATTTATGAGCCAGGTTTGCCTGACAATTGCCCTAAAATAAATCCAATTCGTTTTATTGAAGTTGATAAACAACGAACCGCGTTTGAGCAATCGGGTAAAGTGGAGAACTTAAAAACCAGTAATTGGACAACACACGAATGGTTACAATTTTTACGCAAACTTCCTCATCCTTTTGCAATCAGCAGAATGGAATTATTGGATGCTAAATTTCAATTAACAAATACATCAAACAGTGAAATTGCTGATGAGTGGTTTAAACTTTCTATCAGTTCAAATTATGAAAAAGCATTTACTAAAATGGAAATATTCTTGTCGAAAGTTGGACGTAAAAAATTCCTTCAACCGCTGTATTCTGAGCTAATGAGCCAAGAAAAATACAAACCATTTGCAAAAGAATTATTTGAAAAATATAAAAATAACTACCATCCACAAACAGCAGAAAAAATAAGTGGCATTATCAATCCAAAAAAATAATTAAAAGAAAACGGACTAATTAATCAACAAACTCTGCATCCTTTAAATGTGCATTGATTGTGTAGTTACTAAAGTTTAATTGAATGCTGCCAGTTTCTTTGGATTCAATGCCCGTTTTTGGTTTTGATTTTTTATTCAAATCTACCGACATCATTTTAGGGACTTTGACTTTATTAATTTCAACTTTTACAATAATTTTATCGGGCAATGCATATTTTAAATTGCTCCCATAAATACTTTTGGTTTCAATGGTGCCGTTATTTTTTGTAGTAATTTGAGATTTATACACCAAGGGATTTTTAATATCTATCCAAAATTTCCCTAAAATTAATTCATCTTGTGCCTTCAATGGAATGATGTTTACGATCGCGCAATTTTTACCTTCCACAATTTCATAACCCGAAATAATGGATGTATATGAATTGGTATCGATGAGCATTTCACTCATATTTTGCATTGGATTTTGTTTTGGCAAAAAGAAAATACCTTTGGCTTTTATTTTAAATTTATTCGGTTTTTTAAAAACGACTTTACCTTTTAGGTTTTTCATTTTTACACCAGGAATATTAAATTCCATAAATAAATCAGCTTTGTAATCGCTTATTTGATTGAATTTTTTATTCAATTCACGAACCAACAATTTTGGATCATCACCAGCCAATGCTTGAAACGAAACAAATAAAAATAAAATAGAAAGTAATTTTTGCATTATGAATTAATGTCTTTACGATTAAAATAAAATATTGAGATAGAAATAAATAATACAATGTGTACTATTAAAACAGCTATTGAAAACCAAATGTCATGAAAAGGAATTGGATCTTCAAACAAACTTTTCCATGAAATCATGTGGGTAGTAAACAAAAACGGTTTTATAATATCAAAGCTTGGCAAATCAAACATTCCTATGATGGTAAACACAATAATGATAGCCATAACCGTTACAATTGGCGTAATGGAATTATCCATAATACAAGAAAGCATATTGGCTAAACTAGCGACTACACTCAATGATAAAAATGCAATTAAAAAAGCATAACCCCATCTCCAAGTAATATCATCGGCACTGATAATCGTTAATCCTTCACTGTTTAATGCCATTAAATCGCCATCACCAAAAATCCAATGAGAAACAAAAAGCGCAAAAAAACCAAGTACAATCAATAACAACAACGTATAAAACAAACCGGCTATCCATTTTGCTAAAACAATTTTTGTTCTGCTAGCCGGCCTCGTCAATAAAAAACGAATCGTTCCATTGGCCGTTTCTCCACTCACTAAATCGCCTGTAACCAAAGCCACTAACAATGGCATTTGTACAATTAAAGTTTGTAATACAATAAAGCAAATTAAATTACCATTTAATACTTTCCCTTCTACATTAAAAACGTTTTCTAACTGACCAGTAACAAATGAAAGAATTTCTTTTCCATCATGATAAAATGCACTTTGAAGCATCAAACAAATAAAAGCAATGATACCAAAACCTATAAAACTTCTAGGTCGTTTAATGGTTTTGATAATTTCATTTTTTAAAATTGCAATAAACTCTTTCATATCTTTTTACTTATTGATTGGTGATTTTTAAAAAGTATTCTTCCAATTGATTTCTGTAATCGATTCGCTCAATACCAACTCCTGAGTGCGTTAAAAAAGCAACCAATTCGGGTATTTTATCTTTCGACATATTCATCACAAACACATTTTCTTCCATCTTATCAAATAGCTCATTCCAATTTGACTGATTGATTAATTGAGAGGTTTTTTCAACTTCAATCACTTCTAATTTTACATGAATTTTTTCATGTGAAAGCAATTCATCTACTTTACCTTGTGCAATCGTTTTTCCTTTATTGATTACAATCATGCTGCTGCACATTTCTTGCACTTCGCTTAAAATATGAGATGAAAACAAAATGGTTTTCCCCTCTTCTTTATTAAGTGACAAAATCAAATTTCGCAAATCAATAATTCCTTGAGGATCTAGCCCGGTATTGGGTTCATCTAAAATAATTAATGACGGATTATGAATGAGCAATTGTGCTAAACCTAAGCGTTGTTTCATTCCATGAGAATAGGTTTTCACTTTGTCTTTTTCTCTACCTAAAAGGCCTACTCGTTCTAATAATTGTTCAAAATCTGCTTTTTTAAAATTTAATTGATTGGCTCGAGCAAATAATTGCAAATTTTCGAGTGCTGTTAAATAATTATAAAAATCTGGTTTTTCAATAATGCACCCCACTTCACGCATAATAGCACTGCGGTTTGTGTTGAGCGATTTCCCGAATAAATTTATCTCCCCTTGAGTATTTTTTATCAGCCCCATGATCATTCTCAAGGTAGTACTTTTTCCTGAGCCATTTGGACCTAAAAAGCCATAAATATCTCCTTGTTGAACCTCAAAACTCAAATCATTGACTGCTACAAAATCTCCGAAATGTTTACTCACGTTTTTGAGTTGAATAGCTAACGACATATTTTATTTTAATTGATGCAAATGTAAAAGAATATCTAGAGTAATCTTATCAAAATGGTTGATAGGTTATTTTTAATGACAAAATAAGTAGTCAATAAAAAAACACTCAATTATTTTATTGAGTGTTTTTTAGGTAAAATTAGGTAAACAAGGAGTCTATTCATTTCTCAACACCACCATTCCGTCAAATACATCCACAATTACTTTTTTATCTTTATTAATATCGCCAGCAATTATTTTTTTACTTAATAGATTGATTATTTCTTTTTGAATCACTCTTTTCAATGGTCTTGCACCAAATTGAGGATCGAACCCTTGATCAACTAAATACTCTAACGCAAAAGGGGTAAATTCTAAATCGATTCCTTGAATTTTGAGCATTTGTTGCAATCCTTTCAATTGAATTTCGATGATGCCTTTAATCTCATTTTTCATTAACGGTTTAAACATGATGATTTCATCAATTCGATTTAAAAACTCGGGGCGAATTGTTTGACGCAACAAAGTCATTACTTCTACTTTTGTTTTTTCCGTCACAACATCTACATTTTTTTCTGTTACTTTTTCAAAATTATCCTGAATGATGTGGCTACCCATATTGGAAGTCATAATGATAATGGTATTTTTAAAATTCACCATTCGACCTTTATTATCTGTCAAACGACCATCATCAAGCACTTGTAACAACACATTAAAAACATCTGGATGCGCTTTTTCAATTTCATCAAATAAGACTACACTGTATGGCTTACGACGAACGGCTTCAGTTAATTGTCCACCTTCATCATAACCCACATATCCTGGAGGCGCACCCACCAATCGACTTACCGAATGTTTTTCTTGATATTCACTCATGTCGATTCTTGTCATCATGCCATCATCGTCAAATAAAAACTCGGCTAACGCTTTGGCTAATTCTGTTTTACCAACACCTGTAGTCCCCAAGAAAATGAAAGAACCAATTGGTTTTTTTTCATCTTGCAAACCAGCACGGCTTCTTCTAATCGCATCTGCAACAGCTGTAATGGCTTCTTCTTGTCCTACTACCCTTTCATGCAGGTGACTTTCTAAATTCAATAATTTTTCTTTTTCAGTTTGCAACATTCTAGTAATAGGAATTCCAGTAGCTTTTGCAATACTCGAAGCAATGTCCTCTGCATCTACTTCCTCTTTCAATAAACGTTTGTGGGTGTCTTTGCTGGCTTCTAGTTCTTTCATCCACAGCTCCAACTTTATTTCTTCATCCTTAATTTTTCCGTATCTAATTTCAGCCACTTTCCCAAAGTCCCCATTTCGTTCGGCTTGGTCGGCTTGCACTTTAAAATCTTCAATGGCAGCACGTGCATTTTGAATTTTATCAACTTGCTCTTTTTCCATTAGCCAACGAGATTTAAATGCGTCTCGTTGTTCAGAAAGATTGGCAATTTCTTTGCCTAATTCTTCTAATTTCTTTTTATCGTTTTCACGTTTAATCGCTTCACGTTCAATTTCTAATTGACGAAGTTTACGTTCCAATTCATCTAATTCTTCAGGCATTGAATTCATTTCTAATTTCAATTTCGCTGCGCTTTCATCAATTAAATCAATGGCTTTATCGGGTAAAAAACGATCGGTAATATATCGGTTTGATAATTCAACTGCTGCAATAATCGCTTCATCTTTAATGCGAACATGATGATGTGCTTCATATTTATCTTTGATTCCACGAAGAATAGAAATCGCATCGTCAACGCTGGGTTCATCCACTATAATTTTTTGAAAACGACGTTCCAATGCTTTGTCTTTTTCGAAATATTTTTGATATTCATTTAAGGTAGTAGCTCCAATCGCACGAAGTTCGCCTCGAGCCAAAGCTGGTTTTAAAATATTGGCTGCATCCATGGCACCTTCACCACCGCCAGCACCTACTAGCGTATGTATTTCATCAATAAATAAAATAATTTGCCCATCACTTTCTGTTACTTCTTTAATAACTGCTTTTAAACGCTCTTCAAACTCCCCTTTGTATTTTGCACCAGCAATAAGCTGTCCCATATCTAACGAATAAATAATTTTTGACTTTAAATTTTCTGGCACATCACCATTCATAATTCGATGTGCTAACCCTTCAACAATAGCGGTTTTACCAACACCCGGTTCACCCACCAACATTGGATTGTTTTTGCTTCTACGGGAAAGAATATGCAGGGTTCTGCGAATTTCTTCATCTCGACCAATAACAGGATCAAGCTTGCCTTGTGCTGCCATTTCGTTTAAATTTCGGGCAAATTTTTTCAACCAATTGTAATTCCCTTCTCCTGTTTGACTGTTGACCGTTGACCCTTTTCGACTTTCTTTGATAGCCGCTTTTAAATTTTTCTCTGATAAACCAGCATCTTTTAAAACGTTCGAAGTAGAATCGTTATTACTTAAAATACCTAATAAAAGATGCTCCAATGAAACAAATTCATCTCCAAACTCTTTTAAATATGAACCTGCTTTTAATACGGCTGCATTTAATTCACGAGAAACATTTTGTCCGGCTTCGCCTGAAAATTTAGGTAATTTAGTAACAGCTTCATTTATTTTTTGTTCCACAAATGAAACATTTACGTCGTTTTTTTTCAATAAAAATTCAATCGAATTTTCGTCATTATCTAACATCGCTTTTAGCACATGACACGTTTCAATTTGCGAATTCTGATTGTTGAAAGCCAATTGCTGTGCTTGTGCAATTGCCTCTTGCGCTTTGATGGTAAAATTGTTTAAATTCATTTTTGATATTATGGTTATTTCCTAAATACACCACAAACTATAAACCAAACGAAAACATTCTTACGATTTGTCATGTAAAAATTGTCTATCATGACTTTGTTGCAGTATTGTTAAATTTAGAAGGACAAAATGACTTGATTATTATTTCTATTTAAAAATATTTAGGATCAATTATTACCAATAATATTATAGATTTTAATGCAATAAGATTGCTTTTTTACAGTCTCGTTTAACTCATATTTTTTTGATAAAAAAATCATAAATATGTGAATTGAGTTTTCTGAAAATCAAAATTACAATACATTTCCTCTATATTTGCCATCTAAATTTATAAGATGTTAGAAACATTAAAAGAAACATTACTAAATCCATTGTGGTACATCGAAAATGGCGGCTTATGGGTTTTGCTATTTGTCATTTTTGCAGAAACAGGATTATTTGTTGGTTTTTTTCTTCCTGGAGATTCTTTGTTGTTTGTAGCTGGAATTTATGTTCAAACATTTGCCGATAAATTTACAACCGACTTTTTCCCAATTCATTACATTGGAATTATGTTGTTAATATCCATAGCAGGTATCATTGGAAACTATGTTGGATATTGGTTTGGAAAAAAATCGGGGCCTTTTTTATACGAACGAAAAGATACATTTTTTTTCAAACGAAAACATTTGCTTACCGCAAAATCATTTTACGATAAAAATGGAGCTTTAGCGGTTATTGGTGCTCGTTTTTTGCCCATTGTGCGAACGTTTGCACCCATTATAGCAGGAATTGTTGGAATGGATTTTAAAAAATTCACCTTATATAATATTATCGGTTCATTGTCTTGGGTTTTTTCGATGATGTTGGCTGGTAAATTTTTACATGCCTTATTTTTAGAAAAATTCAATTTTGATTTAACGAAACATCTTGAAATAATTGTGATTGGAATTATTTTAATTACTACACTACCGGTTATTTTCAAATTTATTTTGGGCGGTAAAAAAGAAGATTACAACGAATAATTTTCTTTTGACATTTTGTTTCTTATTTTTAAACCATGAATAAAGAAGCAAAAATTTTAAGTGCTCCGGTTATTGTAGCTGCATTAGGCTATTTTGTTGACATATACGATTTAGTTTTATTTAGCATTGTTCGTAAACCAAGTTTAAAAGCAATTGGTTTATCTGATGTTCAAATAGAAACAGATGGACTTTGGTTATTGAATATTCAAATGATAGGCATGTTGGTTGGTGGTGTCATTTGGGGAATTATTGGCGATAAAAAAGGACGACTTTCTGTTTTATTTGGCTCCATTTTATTATATTCTGTTGCTAATATTTTTAATGCTTATGTGGTTAATATTACACAATATGGTATTTTACGATTTATTGCCGGCGTTGGTCTTGCAGGAGAGTTAGGAGCAGGCATTACGTTGGTTTCCGAAATTTTACATAAAGACAAACGAGGATGGGGAACGACAATTGTGGCAACCGTGGGCGTTTCTGGTGCTGTATTTGCTGGGCTTTTAGGTAGCAGTGGCGTTAGTTGGAGCACTTGTTATATTGTTGGTGGAGTTTTAGGATTAGGTTTATTAGCCTTACGTTTTGGTGTTTTTGAATCGGGTATGTATCAAAAAGTGAAAGAGGAAGGCAACCAATTGGGCAGTTTGAAATTATTGTTTTCAAACAAAAAAAGAGTACTCACTTATTTCAAATGCATATTAATTGGTTTGCCTATTTGGTATTGCATAGGCATTTTAATTACGTTAAGTCCAGAATTGGGAAAAGAATTAGGCATAGTTGGGAAAATAGAACCTCCAAAATCTATCATGTACTGTTACGCAGGAGTTACGATTGGTGATTTATTGTCAGGTTTAATAAGTCAGTGGATGAAAAGCCGAAAGAAAGTGTTACAATATTTTGTGTTAGCCACATTGGTTATGGTGATAGCTTATTTCTTTATGCAAAATCAATCGGTGCAACATTTTTATTTTCTATTTGTTGTATTAGGATTTGCAGCAGGATATTGGGCGGTATTAATTTCAAGTGCATCTGAACAATTTGGAACTAATATTAGAGCTACAGCAACTACATCAATTCCAAATTTTATTCGAGCTGCCTTAGTGCCGATTACAATTGTTTATACAACCTTACAATCATTCAACATTACAAAATTGAACAGTGCTCTTTACACAGGTATTGCTTGTTGTGTAATTGCTTATTTAGCTGCCTATTTTTTAGAAGAAAGCTTTGGAAAAGAGTTGAATTATCAGGATAATTAATAATTAAGAATTGCTTTTAAAATATCCAACTAGTATTTTTTTATCCCAAAACTTTAATCCATAAACCAAGCCTACAAAAGCAACGGCATTGATTGAAGTCGAAATAATAAGTGAGTCGGTATAATTTTTTAATGCCATGTTTATTCCCAACATGAATATAAAGTAGAGTACAAATTTTAGAACCCATTTTAATTGAATAGGTAATGAAAATTTTCTAATGCAATAAAAAATGTAAGCCAATGCTAAAATCCACTCAACAACAACAGCCGTAATAGCTGCTCCTAATGCTTGATACTTTATGATTAGTAAGGAATTTAATCCAATACTTAACAAGCTACCAGCTAGGGCAATCGCTATTAATAATTTAATATTTCCATTGGCAGTTAACAAGGTAGAATAAATGTACATAATGCAATAGGCAGGAAAACTAGCCATGACGATTCTAAAAATCCAAGTAAGCACTTCAGAATGATCTTCATATAGAAGAACCATAATTTCTTGACTATAGATGAAACTAAAAGCAACTAATCCTAATGAAATAGGAATAATAATATTGGCACTGGTTACAATAATTTCATTTAAATTTCCTTTGTTAGAAATTAATCTGGCAAACATGGGCAGTAATATTCCTGCAAACAAAAAGCCTAACATATTGGCCACATCTAACATTCTGTTTGCGTTGGCATACAAGCCATTTTGAGCAGCACTGCAAAGCCTTTCAAGCATTAAAGAATCGCTTCGCATATAAATTGCCATAAATAAAATTAAAACAGCATAGGGTACGCTTTTTTTACACAAATCAATCATTTCTTTAAATGAAAAATGGTTAAATTGAATTGAAGTATATTTTTTTACAATGATGAACAAGGCAACGATTATTGCTATAAGATACGCAATGATTTGAGCATAAATCATCCATTCTATCACAAATTGATTTTTATAGGTTGTTGAATGCAACAAAAATCCACAAATAAAAATCATGATTATTTTATCTAAAACAGAAAGAATACCATCTAACTGAAAATCGTGATTGGCTGAAATATTACTGCGCAAAAACTGAAGAAATGAATTGAAAAATTGAACGATAGCCAATAATCCCAATAGCTTTAACGCATGCTCATCATATTGAAATGCCACTGCAACTAAAAATACTATACCAAAATATAAAAAGGACAACAGACTTTTTGCAATAATTAAATTGGGCAAGGATTTTTTGATACGCGTAATGTCTTCCGCAATGGTTTTATTATTGTAATTCGTAATTCCAAAATCCAATACAATATTAAAAATAATCGTCAAACTCAATAACGCATTATATAATCCATATTGATTGTGGCCAACTAAAATTTGTACGTTTCTATCAATAAAAAAAATCCAAATGGGTTTCACTAACACATTTAGTAAAAGCATTATTTGAATATTTGATATGAAATATTTCTTTAGCATTTGTTTAATCGACTATGCAATAATAAACTATAAAAAAATGCCATCTAATAAATAGATGGCATTTTTTACAAACTGAGTTATATGGCTTTGATTTATAGTTAAAAAACATTCGTACAATTCTACGGATAAATCAAATTCCAGAATATCGAATGTTTATCGTTATAGAATATTTCAAACATATAATGTAATCAAATTTGCACATTGCATTTATCAACTTAAATTCATAAAAATTGAAATAGCGAACCAACAGACAGAATAATTATAAATTAATTTAAAATAGATGAATATATTTGCGAACAGAATGAAAATTGCAGTTAATGC
>CANHNT010000053.1 GCA_947461985.1 Bacteroidota bacterium
ATTTTAAATCAAAAATCATAATATCCTTTGGGAAATAGTCTTCTAAATTGATGGTAATAATTCCGCTATCAGCTACTTTATTTACAAATGTTTCCATTACAGACAAAAATAAGTTTTTAAACTGTTTAATTGGTTAAGAAGATATAATTAATGATTGAACGAATTGATCACACTGTCTTTTATTGCGTTGTAATTTTTAATTTTCATTCCTTTTTTTTGTTCTAAAAAACGCATATAAAACATAGCAAATGCATATACATCTAATTTTTTCAGTATGGTATTTTCATACAAAAGAGGTAAATACTTTTCTTTTTGTTCAAGAGTAGCCGATTGATGGAGTGTGAAGTTAATTATTGACCAATGGTAATCAATCGTTTCGTTTTTATTTTTTTTATTTTCGATATAAGAAATTACTTTTTTTACATTTATTGAATCTATTTTTTCTTTTTCAACCACTGTTTTTTTAATTGCAATGGTATCTTTTTCTGTTTTATAATAAGCCAATTTATTGTTTATAAAATTGCTACTGTTTTGAATGTCAAAAAAATATCCGTACTCTTTATTATAGAAATGATCTTTTGCAGCTTTCTTTTTAATTTGTTTTGTTATTTTATCCCAATAAGGAGTGCTGGTTAACTGTTTAAAAGAACCATAGTCGATAGAAATATTGGTTATAGACACCAACCCATCCAATGAATTGAAATAATTAATTATTTTTTTAAGATTAAAATAAGCACTGTCCTGTTTATTTAAATATGCATAGCAAGACGCTAATTTATAGGTATGATTGTAATGAACATACTTATTTTCTTTGGAGAGATTATTTAAAAAATTGGCACACTCTTGGTATTTTTTTTGGGCAAATAGCGCATTAATTTCATCTTCTTGGCTTTGAACAAAACTGCTACTAATAAATAAAACTAATATTAAAATATACTTTTTCAACAGAATGTAAATTTAATTAATTATTTAGTTATAATTTAAATTGAATGTTAAAGTTTGAAAGCAAACGAATAACTATTCTTAAACTGTATTTTGATATTAAATTAATAAAAGTAATTTTGACGAAATAGTCATTCAATGTCAACAAAGCTTTTACTTCGTATTTTATTTTTTATATTCTCGATACCTGTCCTTTCTTTTGGTCAAGGGAAAAACAGTTCAGTCAAATTACCTCCATTTAAATCGCCTCAAGCCGTGTGGGTCGATAGCGTATATCATTCGCTTACCTTAGAAAAAAAAATTGCCCAACTTTATATGGTGGCTGCCTACTCTGGTGGTGAAAAATTTAATCAACCTTTAATTGAAAAATTAATTGCAGATTATGGAATTGGAGGATTAATTTATATGCAAGGAACACCCAAAGCCCAGGCCGAACAAACCAATTTACATCAATCAAAAAGCAAAGTGCCTTTATTGATTGCGATGGATGCTGAGTGGGGCTTAGGTATGCGTTTGACGGGCATTAAAGATTTTCCTCGACAAATTATGTTGGGCGCTATGCAAGACAGCAGCATTGTTTTCAAAATGGCAGCAGCCATTGCCAGTCAATGTCGTCGTTTAGGAGTTCATATCGATTTTGCACCAGTCATTGATGTCAATAACAATCCCAATAATCCCGTAATTAATTTTCGTTCGTTTGGAGAAAATAAAAACAAAGTAGCAAATTTTGGCATTCAATACATGAGGGGTTTACAAAATAATGGCGTAATGGCATGTGCGAAACATTTTCCTGGTCATGGCGATACCGATGTTGATTCGCACAAAGACACTCCTGAAATTACCAAATCATTATCCGATTTAGAAAAACTAGAATTATATCCTTTTACTAAACTAATTGCGAATGGCATTCAATCGATTATGGTGGCGCATTTGCAAATTCCGGCATTAGACAGCCAAGCGCACACACCCTCTACTTTATCTGAAAAAACAGTCACTGATCTATTAAAAAAGAAAATGGGTTTCGTGGGTTTAATATTTACGGATGCTTTAAATATGGAAGGTGTGGCGAAACACTACAGCCCTGGAGACATTGATTTAAAAGCGTTTCAGGCTGGTAATGATGTATTATTATTTTCTCAAGATGTGCCAACGGGTATTCAAAAAATTAAAAATGCCATTGAAACCAAGGTCATTTCTGAGAACCGTTTGGAAGAAAGTGTTAAGAAAATTTTAGTTGCTAAATACAATGCGGATCTTTCTCATTTCAAAAAAATAAACACCGAAAACATTGATGAGGATATTAATCAATATACCTCCACGATTCGTTTATTGGTTGCCGAAAATGCGATTACTTTATTGAACGATCCCAATTTAATTTTAGAAAAAATAAAAAAAGATGCCGTAAAAGAAATCGTTTATGTGGGTGTTGGCACAAGCAGTGAAACCAAATTTACAGATGAATTAAAAAAATATGGGGTAAAGGAAATTTTGTTTGCACCCACATCCGAAAAAGAATTAAAATCATTTGTAAAACAACTCAAAAATACGGATGTAGTCATTGTTGGAGTGCACAATATGAGTGGCTATCCTAAAAATAATTTTGGATTAGATGAATTAGAAGTAAAAGCGGTGAACCTACTTTCTCAAAACAATAATGCCATGACCGTTTTATTTGGGAATCCTTATGCAGTAAAAAGTTTTTGCGACATTGAAGGTTTACTAGTAGCTTATGATGAAGCTGAAGAAACCCAAAATATTGCGGCAAAAATAGTTACGAGTCAATTAAAAGCAAAAGGGAAATTGCCCGTTACAGTTTGTGAAAATTATAAAGAAGGCGATGGAATTGTATCGTTAAAAAATGCTTTAGGAGAAGTGATCGATTCAGCCCGATTTGCAAAACAAAATAAAGATGTGCCAGAAAATCGTTTTAAAACAAGTTCCATTTTTTCAAAAGAGTATCCGTTGGAATGTTGTGTAAGCCCTTTGGCATTGGGCATTAACATTGCTGAACTAGACAAACTCGATGCTTATTTAGATGCTTGTGTAAACCGAAATATTTTTCCTGGATGTAGAATTTTAGCTGCCAAAGAAGGCAATGTTTTTTACGACAAATCATTTGGGTATTTAGGAAACGATAAACGAAATGCAGTAGATATAAATACTTTATATGATGTGGCATCGGTTACTAAAGTAGCGGCTACTAACATGGCTGTAATGAAATTATATGATCAAGGAAAATTAGATTTGAATGCGACATTAGGCAAATATGTTGCAATTACAAGAGGTACTGATAAAGAAAATTTAAGGATAAAAGATATTTTAACACATCAAGCAGGTTTAAAAAGTTGGATTCCTTTTTATAAAGAAACGTTAGATTCAAGTAAATATCCCAATCCATTAATTTACAATAAAACGATTAGAGGAAAATATACCCTAAAAGTTGCTGACAATTTATATATGCGTACTGATTGGGTAGATACGATGTGGCAACGAATCCTTGTTTCCCCTTTGGAAAACAGGGGCAAATATGTGTACAGCGATTTAGATTTTATATTTATGCAAGCTGTAGTAGAAAATATTACTAAAAAGAAATTAGATGAATTTGTAAGAGACGAATTTTACAAACCATTGGGAATGAATTATACGTGTTATTCACCCAAAAAGAATTTGAAAAATGCAGAAATTGCGCCTAGCGAATTTGATGATTATTTTAGGCATCAAATAGTGCAGGGCAATGTGCATGACATGGGTGCTGCCATGTTTGGCGGAGTAAGTGGGCATGCAGGCCTTTTTTCAACGGCAAACGACTTAGGCATTTTAATGCAAATGCTCTTAAATGGTGGAAGTTATCAGGGGAAACGCTATTTTCAAAAATCTACTGTGGAGTTATTTACAGCTAAATATTCGATGATTAGCCGACGAGGTTTAGGGTTTGATAAACCAGAACCCAATGCAGACAAAAGCAGTCCATGTGCTGATAATGTTTCCCTAAAAGGTTTTGGTCATCAAGGTTTCACAGGGACATGTGTTTGGGCAGACCCTAGCAACGATTTGGTTTTTGTATTTCTTTCAAACCGAACCTATCCTACTGCCGAAAATAAAGCCATCAATAAAAATGGAGGCGTGAGAGAAATTGCACAATCTTATATTTATAAATCATTGGGTATCCCTTCGAGATATACGAAGTGGAAATAAGGAAATGTTGAAGTAGAAAATTTCAATAAAATGAAACTACAACGGATAAAAAAACCTCGATTTAATAAATGAAGGTTAAATTGGAGCTTATTATCAAAAATTATTCACAATTTTTGTTCGGTGTATAAAAAAAATTTTATATACCACAAATAAATATCATTTTTGTAGTTGATGGGTAAAATAATTTCAGTAGCAAATCAGAAAGGTGGTGTAGGCAAAACAACTACAGCCATCAATTTAGCGTGTAGCTTAGCTGTTTTAGACTATAAAACGCTTTTAATAGATGCCGATCCTCAGGCAAATGCCACTACTGGCAATGGTTTCGACTTGCGCAATGTGCAATTGAGTGTATATGATTGTTTGGTTAACGATGTAGATGTGAATCAAGTGATTTTAGAAACCGAAACTCCAAATTTGTATTTAATGCCTTCTCATTTAGATTTGGTGGGTGCCGAAATTGAATTAATCAATCATCCTAATCGTGAATATAAATTACAATCAGTTTTAAATGAAATTAAAAACAATTTTGATTTTATTATCATTGATTGCTCTCCCTCATTAGGCTTAATAACCGTAAATGCTTTAACAGCTAGTGATAGCGTGATTATTCCTGTTCAATGTGAGTTTTTTGCATTAGAAGGATTAGGAAAATTATTGAATACAATTACGATTGTACAATCTAAACTAAATCCTAATTTGGGCATAGAAGGTATTTTAATGACGATGTATGATGGTCGTTTACGTTTATCGAACCAAGTGGTTGAGGAAGTCAAAAATCATTTCAATGAGTCTGTTTTCAATACCATTATCCACAGAAACACCCGATTAGGCGAAGCGCCAAGTTTAGGCAAGCCCGTTTTGTTGTATGATGCAGAATCTACAGGTGCTTTAAACTATTTAAATCTTGCCAAAGAAGTTTTACAACGCAACGATTTAACGAAAATAAAAAACAGTCAAAAAACGATAGAAATAGAAGAGAATGAGCAATAAACCCAATCAAAAAGCGCAAATAGGAAAAGGCATTGGTGCCTTATTAGGCAATATAAAAGATGAAGTAAATGCATTTCAAAAAAATGCAAATGCGGCACAAATGACTTCTCAACCAACCGATGAGGCTTTGGTGGGCAGCATTTCCAGAATTCCATTGACATCGATAGAAGTCAACCCAAATCAACCACGAAGAACATTTGATGAAATTCCTTTACAAGAGTTGGCAGAATCTATCAAATTGCATGATATTATTCAACCGATTACGGTTACTAAACTTCCGAATAAAAAATACCAATTAATATCGGGTGAGCGCCGGTTTAAAGCATCAAAAATTGCAGGTTTAACAGATATTCCAGCCTATGTGCGTGTAGCCAACGACCAAGAAATTTTGGAAATGGGTTTGCTCGAAAATTTGCAAAGAGAAAACCTAAATGCCATTGAAATTGGCTTGGCTTACAAACGTTTGATGGCAGAATGCAATATGACGCAGGAAAACGTTGCCGAAAGAATGAAGAAAGATAGAACTTCGGTTACGAACTATATTCGATTGCTAAAATTGCCTCCCTCAATTCAAGTTTCTGTAAGAAATAAAGAATTAACCATGGGACATGCCAGAGCCATTTTAGGTTTAGAGCATATTGAACAACAATTATTTGCTGCTAAAGAAATTATTACCAATCAATTGTCGGTTCGTGCAACAGAAGAGTTGATCAAGAATTTAAATGCTAATTCTCAAACCAAGAAACCAACAACCGACAACCGTAAACCGTCATCTGTTTTACCTCCTGCATATAAACGCATTGAAGACCAAATTGCTTCGCATTTTTCTACAAAAACAAAATTAGACAGAAAAAAAACGGGCAAAGGAACAATTGTTATTGAGTTTTATAACGACAGTGACTTGGAGCGCATTTGTGAAAGCATGGGCATTTAGAAATAATGATTAATGATAAATTGTTAATGGTTAATGCTTCAAATACAATTTCTATTTTTTCTCTTTTGAGAAAATTTGGGGTATTGACAGTTTTACTTTTATTTTTTTCTCTTTCACTTTTTGCTCAACAAAAAGACAGTTTAATTACGAAAACGATAGTCGAAGAAAAAGTTGTTTTTCCTGATTCAATTTTTAAGTTTAATACAAAAATTTCGATTCCAAAACGGGCAGGACTTTATTCAGCGATTTTGCCAGGTTTAGGACAAATTTACAACAAGCAATATTGGAAGACAGGATTAGTAGCAGTTGCAGCAGGAACGGTTACTTATTTCATTATTGACAATCGTAAAAATTATCAAAAATATCAAGAAGCATATATCTCAAGAATTGATAACAGTCCTGCTACTACGGATACATTTTATAACTATTCCATTAATGATATTGACATACTAAGAAGGGGTTTTAGAAAATACTACGAATATTCTATCATCTCAGGAACCTTGTGTTATTTAGTTAATATTTTAGATGCGTTTACCTCTTCGCATTTAAAAACTTTTGATATGAGTAAAAATATTAGCATGAAAGCCATACCTTACTTTGATAGTAGAAAACAAGTAGGATTGAAGGTGGTGGTTTGCTTGAAGTAAGGCTATTAGACAAAAAAACCGTCACTATGGACGGTTTTAAATTGATTATTTTTTAATTATTAATGTTTCCAAGTAAACATATAAGAGGTTGCTGATAAACTATCATAGTTTTCTAGCTTTAGAGTAGTAGCATCTAATGTTATCATTTTTAAAGAAGCAGTGTATCCTAAACTAGCCTCTGTAACATTTAAGTATGTTTCATTAGTAGCGAATGCCCAAGTTCCAGTATTAACTGTATCTGCGTCAATAGGGTCACACTTTGTTAAACCTTCTATTTCGGCGTATACACTGTTAGTAGAAAATGTGGTAATATTATCTAATTCACAAGGGAGATAACTTGAAATCCCCTCTACCGCAGGTGCACCATTGGTACTCGTCATAACTGATGTTAATTTCCAACCAGATTGAGTTAATAACTCTGTTTTGGTTTTTGAGATTGAGCTAGGGGTTGTTTCCTTTTTGCAAGAACCCAATGTAAATAGCAAGGCTACAGCTGCTACTAAAATTTTTTTGTTGTTCATAATTTATATATTTTTTAAGTCGCAAATATAATTTAACATTTTATCATTTTCCAACGTTTTATAAATTAATAATTTATTAATATTTAGATGCTTTTACTTTTTTCGCATTTAAAAACATTTGAAATCAATAAAATATTAGCATGAAAGCAAGTCCTTATTTGATTCATCTTCAGCAAATTAGATTTAATATAATCGTCTGTTTGAAATAAGCTCCTATTTTTTTGTGTTCTAAAAAATAAATGATACTTTTGAGTTATCTTAAATGTTAAACTCTTAGAAATGAAATTAGTGTATCAAACTATTCAAACAGGTAAAAGAATTATAATGCTGCGAAATTTTTGCATTACTGCTATATTATTAATCCTATTTTCTTTCAAAATTACAGCCCAGCAAGTAACAATGAATTTTGTATGGTTACCAAATTCTCAAACAAGTACAACAGCAGATTATGCGATTGTAATAAGAAATACTGGTGCAGTTCCTTTAAAATTTAATGGTATGATCTTAAGAAGTGTAGCGCATACAGTAAATTCAACAATCTTAACAGGAGGTCTTGGAACAATTTCAATGAGTTGGATATCAGGTTCATCACCAGCAGGTTGGGCAGGTTGGCCGGCGTTGGCAGCACCTACTGGTTATACAGCAGGAACAAGAATTATTAGTTATAGTTCTAATAATACATTTTTCACAAATGCAACAGCGCCAACAATATCTACAGCTGCAGCAGGAGATACAATTGCACGTTTCCGTATGACAGTTACTGGTGGAACTTTTGTTTCAGGAACTCAATTTGGATTTGTTTGGGCAACGACAGCAGGAATTATTGCGTATGTAAATGGTGCTACAACAACTACTTCATTAGCAACTTCTGGTACGAATATCATTAGAAATGTTTCTGCATCTCAACCTTTAAATCCAGTCTCAGATCCAGTCGGAACTATTTCAGGGAATTCAACCGTATGTTCAGGATCATCAGCCAATATTGCTGTAGCAATTACAGGAGGAACATCACCTTATACAGTAGTTTATGGAGATGGAACAAGTTCATTCACCGTTAATAATTATATATCAGGTAGCTCAATTGCAGTATCTCCAAGTACAACATCGACTTACACGATAACATCGGTGAACGGTTTTACATTAAATCATACTGGATCGGCTGCTATTACTGTAAAATTGCCCAGTTCATCTACAAACACAGCATCGGCTTGTGCGAATGCCTTACCCTATGTTTGGAATGGTCAAAGTTTGACAGTTGGAGGAACATACACAAACACACAAGCAGGTGCAAATGGTTGTGATTCGGTGGCTACATTAAACTTAACGGTGAAACAAGCAACTACATCTACAACAAATACGGCAATCTGTGCGGTAGCATTGCCATACAGTTGGAATGGTCAAATATTGACAGGTGCAGGAACTTATACAAACACACAAGCAGGTGCAAATGGTTGTGATTCAGTAGCCACATTAAACTTAACAGTGAAACAACCTACTACATCTACAACAAATAAATCAATCTGTTCGAGTGCATTGCCTTACACTTGGAATGGTCAAAGCTTGACAGTTGCAGGAATGTACACAAACACACAAGCAGGTGCAAACGGTTGTGATTCTGTAGCTACATTAAACTTAACCGTTAATCAAGCAACTGTACCTACTACATCTACAACAAATACGTCAATCTGTTCGAGTGCATTGCCATACAGTTGGAATGGTCAAATATTGACAGGTGCAGGAACGTATACAAACACACAAGCAGGTGCAAATGGTTGTGATTCAGTAGCCACGTTAAACTTAACAGTGAATCAAGCAACTTCATCTACAACAAATACGGCAATCTGTTCGAGTGCATTGCCATACAGTTGGAATGGGCAAACATTGACAGGTGCTGGAACATACACAAAAACACTAACAGGTGCAAATGGTTGTGATTCAGTAGCCACGTTAAACTTAACGGTGAAACAACCTACTACATCTACAACAAACACGGCAATCTGTTCGAGTGCATTGCCTTACAATTGGAATGGTCAAACTTTGACAGGTGCAGGAACGTATACAAAAACGCTAACAGGTGCAAATGGTTGTGATTCAGTAGCCACGTTAAACTTAACGGTGAAACAACCCACTTCATCTACAACAAATACATCAATCTGTTCGAGTGCATTGCCATACAGTTGGAATGGTCAAACATTGACAGGTGCTGGAACATATACAAACACACAAGCAGGTTCAAATGGTTGTGATTCTGTAGCCACGGTAAACTTAACCGTGAATCAAGCAACTACATCTACAACAAATACGGCAATCTGTTCGAGTGCATTGCCTTACAGTTGGAATGGTCAAACTTTGACAGGTGCTGGAACATACACAAAAACACTAACAGGTGTAAATGGTTGTGATTCAGTAGCCACGTTAAACTTAACGGTGAAACAACCTACTACATCTACAACAAACACGGCAATCTGTTCGAGTGCATTGCCATACAGTTGGAATGGTCAAACTTTGACAGGTGCAGGAACATATACAAAAACGCTAACGGGTTCAAATGGTTGTGATTCAGTAGCCACGTTAAACTTAACGGTGAATCAGTCAGCAACGACAACAGTGAACACAACAATATGTAATAACTTATTACCTTATAGTTGGAATGGTCAAAGTTTATCAGC